>JAYEKN010000119.1 GCA_034661015.1 Candidatus Cloacimonadota bacterium | reverse complement strand
GTATCAAGCGGGATATTTGCATACTTGATCGCATCGGAAATTCTGCTTGTGGGAGGAAATTTATACGTTCCCGGATTTTTTACTTGCCCGACTACAGAAACATTGTAAAATAATCGTTGAGAAATATTTTCATCCAACGCAAAAACAGAGCCGGCATTTAGAAGAAATGTACAAATTAAAATTATTGCGATTAAATTATATTTTTTCATTTTTTCTCTCTTAGAATTATATTTGATTAAAATTTATGATTTTACCGTTTTTGATTACAGTTTTCACACAATTACTACCCAAATGATACGGAAGATATCGATAAGAAGGCATGTCCATAATCAAAATATCGGCTTGTTTACCCTTTTCGAGAGTGCCTATTTTGTCCCCAATTTCTAAAGAAAGAGCAGCATTGCGTGTGGAAGCAGCTATTGCTTCTGCCGGTAACATTTTCATCTGAAGACAGGCAAGGCTGATCACTGTTTGCATAGAATCACAGTTGCATGAGCCGGGATTAAAATCTGTGGCAAGGGCAACCGGCAAACCGGCTGCTATCATTTTGCGTGCCGGAGCATAGTTTTTTAAGCCCAAACTAAAAGTCGTTCCGGGAAGCAAAATCGGAAATACATTAGCGTTTTTCATTGCTGTAATTCCATTATCGGAAATTGCAACGAGATGATCAGCGGAAATTGCCCCAATTTCTGCTGCAAGTTCCGCCCCACCAATCGGTTCAAGTTCGTCGGCATGCATCCGTATTTTAAAGCCTAACTCCTTTGCTCGTAAAAGAATCTTTCGGGATTCGTCCACGGTAAAAACATGTTCTTCGCAAAAAATATCACAATATTCAGCCAATTCTCTCTCGGCTACTGCGGGTAACATTTTTTCCATTAATATTTCAATGTATTTTTCTCTATTATCCTTATATTCTTCCGGAAATTCATGTGCTCCGAGAAACGTGGCTTTGATATCCATTTCCGAATTTTCACCCATCATTCGAATCACTTCCAGCATCTTGATTTCCGATTCTGTAGAAAGCCCGTAACCGCTTTTTGCTTCTATGGTTGTAGTTCCCTGTTGGAGCATTTTTTCTATTCGTTTCATCCCTAATTTGTACAAAGTTTCTTTTGAAGCTGCTCGCACGTCGGATATACTTGAACGAATCCCACCACCTGTTTGCGAAATTTCCTTATAAGTTTTCCCCTGAATTCGCATCTCGAATTCTTTTTCGCGTGTATTTACAAAAACAGGATGAGTGTGTGGGTCAACAAAACCGGGCATCACGACTTTGCCCTTTGCATCAATAATATTCTTGGATGAATAATTCTTAATAATGTCATCAAGGGAACCTACATCCGATATTTTCCCATCCTCTATGGCAATTGCTCCATTATAGATAATTCCCAAATCGTCCATCTTGTTTCCAATCTCGGAATCGGTTTGAGCAATGGTGAGCAACTCACCGATATTTATTATTAATAAATCAATAGATTTCATATCAAATATTTTTTACCACCAAATACACATCCGCCGGTTGGGGGATTCATTTTTATTTTTAGCAGTGCGATTATACGGCAGCGTTTGCTCGCTGACATGAACACTTCCTGATTATTTATTTTTCTTTTCCAGCAGAACAACGGCAAAAACTTTAATGCCGTTTTGTTCCCCCACAAATCCAAGTCCCTCTTCTTTTGTTGCCTTGACGGATATTTGGGTAGTTTTGATGTCAAGTTTCTCGGATATGTTCTTAATCATACGCTGTTTATAAGAAATTAATTTTGGCTTTTCCAGCACGATAGTTGAATCAATATTAATGATCCTGTAATTATTTTCAAGTAAAATCGCAGCTGATTGCTCAAGCAATTTCAAACTTGAAATCCCTCGGTATTTCTCATCCGAATCGGGGAAATGAGTTCCGATATCGCCAAGAGCAGCCGCTCCGAACATAGCATCAATAATCGCATGGCACAAAGCATCTGCATCCGAATGGCCTACAAGTCCTTTTTTATGAGTAATCTCCACTCCACCCAAAATCATCTTTTCACCTTCTTTCAAAGGGTGAACATCATAACCGAATCCGATTCGCATGTTTCCTACTTTCATATAAATTTTGATTAACCACAAAGATCACAAAAAATAGAAAATTGTTTTCCGTTTTATTTATCATTGTTTCAATAGTTCTTCCGCTATCTCCAAATCAAATGGAGTAGTTATCTTTATGTTCTCCGGAAATCCCTTCTGAATGAAAACAGGTATCCCGATTTTCTCAACGAGTTCCGCATCATCATTGGTTTTTAATTTATTTTCTTGAGCTTTAATATGAGCATCATAGAGAATACTGAACCGGAAAGCCTGCGGGGTAAGAGTTTCCCAAAGAGATTCTCGGTGTAATGTTGAAATAACCTTACCATGTTCCGCTTTTTTGATTGTGTTCTTTGCCGGAATGGCAACTGTTGCAGCTCCATCTCTATTTGCCAGAAGAACAATTTGCTTAATTTCATCCTCTCTAACAAAGGGACGAACTCCATCATGAATTACTATCACCCCATCCGGATTAGTACTTGCTTTCAGACCGTTTAAAACTGATTCCTGTCGTGTTTTTCCACCGACAACTATTTTAATCAAATCTTGAGAAAAATCATATTCGGAAAAAAATATTTCGCGCAAACAATCCATATCCTCTCTTGCAATTGTGATGATAATCTCATCGAATATCTTGGTATTAACAAATTTTTCCAGAGTGGAAACAATAATTGGCTTGTCATAAATTCGGAGAAATTGTTTTTTCGTATCCAAATTCATCCGAGAACCTTTCCCAGCTGCCGTGATTATTGCTGAAACAGACATTTCAGAAAACTTATTATTGCTTGCCATATTTCACAAAGTAACTTTCCCGTCTTCTCCCTTTGCGCTCATATACGTTTCAATTTGTCGAATAGTTTCATTTTGTGAATCTCGGGGTAATTTTTTGATCATAAACAATTCCACATCGCTATGCTCTATTTCGTCAGGAGAGGAAAAATAACATTTTATTATTTTGGTTTGAGAAGTGTCTGCGAAATTTTGCTCAAAAATACTTAACGCATATACTTCTCTCTGTCCGATTACTAATTTGGAAAAATAGAGTCCCCTATTCGGAAACAATTTTCGGAACTCTTCGGCTTTCAATTTGATTGCGTATATATCCTTCTTTCCTTTTTTACTTATAATATTCGCAATAATTGAATATTTTCTTCCAAGCATCTGATTGACTTTTTGTATTCTGCCTTGTTGCAAATACTTACGAATAATTGTACTGGAAACTGTTTCCCCCTCAACAAGAACTTTATCAACCATATCCACTTTGAAATTAAATTTGTTCTCATATTTTTTCAGCAAATGAAAATCTCCCTCTTGATTTTTACCAAAATGCCAATCATAGCCAACGATAATTTCTTTGGCAGTAATTTTTTCCACGAAATATTCTTCTACAAAATCAAGGGGAGACATACCTGCCAACTTTTTATCGAAATCCAGCCAAAGCACATAATCTATTCCGATTTTTTTTAGAAAATCCTCTTTTTTGCTTTGTTCCGTAAGTAAATATGGATAATGCCTCTCTCGTAAAATTTCCAGAGGATGAGGGTGATATGTAATCACTACCGATGTCCCGTTGATTTTTTTTGCTCGCTCAATAAGCAAACGCATAATCTTCTGATGCCCAAGGTGAACACCATCGAAAGTGCCTACGGTAACAACCGGATTTTTGAGCTTGTGCTTGATCTGGTGAATATTTTTCATTTCAAAATTCCATCTGCCAATGTTCCTGTTCGGGGTAAAGCTTCTACAGATTTTTTAATAAATCCAAAAATAAAAACAAGCAATATAGTATAAATTATTTCACGCATTTTATTTTCCGGTTAATCACAATTTGTAAATGATATAAAAAATATGTGAAATCCAATTAATTTCTTACCATTTTTGAAGTTACAATCTCAATCAATTTTTTTTTCAAGGGTTCCAAATCCATTTTTACTTTAAATCCAGAGGCGACTTTGTGGCCACCGCCCCCGAATTCTCCGGCAATTTTTTGGACGTTCAGCCCATTTGACCGAAGTGAAACACGGCAATACTCATTATCCGTTTCACGAATATAAATTACAACTTGTCTTCCGTTATCCGGACGCACTTCTTTTGTAAATCCTTCAGTTGCTTCGCTCTTTAGATTACAATTTTTTAGCATTTTCTGCGTCGTATGATAGATTACCAATTTGCCATCAAGGATTTCTTCAATTGTGGAAAGAGTTTCCCCAAGCAGTTTTAAAATATTATTTGATTTATCTTCAAACATTTGCATGTAACATAAGCGATGCTCAGCCCCGAATCGCTTCAATTCACTAACAGCATAAAAAGTACCGGGGGACACATTGGAATTTGTGAAATTATTCGTATCGAATATAATCCCCGAATACAGACAGTTTGCCCATTTTTTTAAATCCTGTTCATCAAAATTTTTCACTTCATCCCGCAGCAGATAGAAGAGAATTTCACAAACAGATGATGCATTTTCATCAATTATTGAAAAAGATGCCGGGATTTCCTCAGGATTTCTGTGATGGTCAATTCTGATTAGTTTCGAATCATCCCGAAAAATATATTGTAACGATTCTCCTATTCTGGATTTTTCGTTGCAATCAACCATTATCACATAGGGATCATTTTCTTCATTATTCTCTTTGCGAATAATTAATTCTTTTTTTACTAATTGATTAAATCCAAGAAAAGCATATTTTTCTTGGGGAAAATCTTCGTTGAGCATTTCGACGTTTTTTCCCAACGATTTTAAATATTGATAAAGAGCAAATTGAGTTCCGAGTCCGTCTCCATCCGAATTTTCATGAGTAGTGATGATAAAATTGTTATTGTTTTTTAGCTTTTCAATTAATCCCTTTTTTAGATTATTCATTTCTTTTCCGCTCCGCTTCAATTAAATTTTCAAGATTTAAAGCATCAATATCCTGAGAATCATATCTAAAATGTAATTCGGGAGTATTTCGCAAATTAAGTATTTTTGCAACTCTGGTTCTAATATGTCCGCTTGCACTATTCAAACCGATAATTGCATTCTTTTTGTGCTTGGGATCAAGTAACGTGAAAAGAACGTAAGCGTGTTTTAAATCCGGCGTAACTTCCACAGATGAAATTCGAATCCCGAATGTTCTTTTATCCCGTAATTCATAAGAGACTACTTTTGAGATAGCCCTTTTCACATGTTCGTTCAATCTTTCTTGGCGATGATGAATCATAAAAATATTCCTTGCCTTTCGAATATATGGGCTTTGAGATTATCGTTATATTTCAAACTATGTAAATTCAAAAAAATTGTTCCCTTTGATAATTAATTCTTTTTTATCGTTCCGTTTTTATCTTTTTTGATTTCTTTTATTTTCTGCTCACCAAAAAAAAATTGCCTTCAGATGACCAACGATCCGAGACATCATACAGATTCGGGGATAATCTTCCTCTGACAGATCTTTAGATTGATTTGACCTACTATATTTTGGATTAGATAAAACATAGCACGAACTATTGTTGGGTTATTCCAACTTCTTTTTTTCTTCGATCTGGGTATAAGATTCGATCACATCACCGACCTGAATATTATTATAATTTTCTATACCTATACCGCATTCTTTTCCCTGCGTAACCTCAGCAACATCGTTTTGAAATCTTTTCAAAGTGGAGACGGCACCTTCATAGATTTTTATATCATCGCGATAAAGCCTGAGGAGAGAATCGCTCGTAATTTTACCATTGTCAACTTCACATCCGGCAACAGTACCAACTTTTGAGATTTTAAAGATTTGCAGAACTTTTGCGGAGCCGAGATGTTCTTCTCTCATTACATTGGTCAATAATCCTTCGAGAGATTTTTTCACATCATCCATAACTTCAAAGATAATTTCGTACAGTCTGATTTCCACGCCCTCTCTTTCAGCAGCTCTGCGAGCTTCGGTGTTTGGTCTAATATGAAAACCAATAATAATTGATCCGGAAGCA
Organism: Candidatus Cloacimonadota bacterium; assembly: GCA_034661015.1. Taxonomy (NCBI): domain Bacteria; kingdom Pseudomonadati; phylum Candidatus Cloacimonadota; species Candidatus Cloacimonadota bacterium. The sequence goes on along the minus strand of JAYEKN010000119.1, from coordinate 11,455 downwards.
CTTGCCAGATCAACATCTGCTTCCACTATTCCACCAACTGCTTTACGCACGATGTTTACACCAACTTCTTTGTATTGTGTCTTTTCCAAAGCATCACAAATTGCCTCAACGGAACCATCGGTATCAGCCTTTACAATCACATTTAACTGAGCAATTGCATGTTCCTGAATTTTATCGAAAAGATTGTCCAGGGTAACACCCTTCCCGCTGGCTAATTGTCTCTGACGCTTTTCAAACTGACGTTTTTCACTAATTTTTTTTGCGGTAGATTCATCCTGTACCACATTCAAAATATCACCCGCAGCAGGTACTCCATTTAGTCCCAGAATTTGCACAACCCCGGAAACAGAGCATTCTTTTACAGGTCTTTGGCGTTCATCAAGCAGCATTCTTACGTTTCCTGATTGTGCACCACAGATAATTATATCCTTATTATGAATTACACCATTTTTTATTAGAACAGTAACAACAGGACCTTTTCCCTTATCTAATTTTGCTTCAATCACAACTCCTTCGGCTTTTTCTTCAAAACGTCCCTTCAACTCCTCCACTTCTCCGGTAAGAAGAATTGTATCCAATAATGTATCAATGCCTTCACCTGTTTTTGCAGAGCACTCAACACATTCTATTTCTCCACCCCAACCTTGCACGAGAATGTTTTTTTCAGCGAGATCCCTTTTGACTCTTTGGGGATCAGCAGCAGGCAAATCCATCTTGTTGATTGCAATTATAATAGGGATTGCTGCGGAGCTTGCGTGGTCTATTGCTTCCATAGTTTGTGGCATCACACTATCATCCGCAGCAATGACAATAACACCAATATCTGTAAGCTCGGCTCCTCTGGCACGCATAGCCGTAAATGCTTCATGCCCGGGTGTATCTATAAAAGTAATATTCCGATCGTTATATTTTACTTGATAAGCTCCAATATGCTGGGTAATTCCACCTTTTTCTCCTGCGATTACATTTTCTTTGCGAATATAATCCAGAATGGAGGTTTTTCCATGATCAACATGTCCCATAACTGAGACAACAGGGGATCTGGATTCTTTTTTTACCGTATCCAATTCCTTCGTTTGCTCCTTTAAAACCTCAATCCCATGTTGCTCTTCAAAATCGGCATCAAGATCAAATTCGTCACAGATCATGATCAAAGATTCTTTATCTAACCTTTGATTGATTGTGATCATTTGTCCGAGTTCCATAAACTTCGCCACAATTATCGTAGGATTCACATCCATCAAAAGTCCCAATTCAGATGCAGAAGTAAATTCGTGAACAATGATCTTCTCCTGTACTTCAGGACTTCCCTGCTGGGATTTTTTCTTATGCTTTTTTCTTTTAGTTGCCTGAGACAAAGTAGCTTTGATCCTACCCTTCGCTTCTTGTTGGTTAAAGAATTTTTTCTGTTTTTCCTCAATCTGTTTTGCTTTTTTATTTTTGAATTTAGGTTTTTTTGTTTTTTTACTTGGAGTCGTCTCTGCTGTTTTAGTTGCTGTCTTAGCTTTATGTTTTTTTTCTTTGGATTCTGCAGCCTTTTTTGCATTTTTTGCAAGATCAGATTTTAATGGTTTGTGTGGGTGTTTCGATGAACCGGGTTTGGTAACAACCTTAGGTTTAGAAACATATTTTGATTCCGGTGAAGGTTCTGTCTGTGTTTTGATTTGAACCGTTTTATCTTTTGCGGATTTGGCTTTATCTTTATTCTGTTTGATCCGTTCGGACTTTTTCTTCTTGATTTCCTTAGCAATTTCTTTCTTATGTAATTTTTCTGTAATCCGTTTCTTTCTGTATTGTTTACGTTTCTGTTGACGTATTTTTTCAGATTTTTTTTGGATTTCAAACATCGCATGAATTTTTGTGGCAGTTTCTTCGTCCACATAACTCATATGGCTTTTAACAGGTATTTTCAATCGTTTTAATATCTGCATTAAAGCACTTGAGGAAACCTTATATTCTCTTGCTAATTCTATAACTCTTTTTTGTTTTGCCATTCTGAATCCTTTCGTTCCGCAGACCAGCCGCCATCTGGCGGAAATCCAACTTAGGTGGGCAAATCCTTAGAAAATTTATTAATAATCTGATTTATACCATTGGCAAAATTCACATCGTTTATAGAAACCATAGTCAACTTTCTTCTACCGAATATCTCAGCCAATTCTTCATCATTGAAAATGAATAAGAATTTAATATCATTTTTTTGGCATAAACTCAGTTTTTTTTGAATAAAATTGCTCTCTTCTTTTCCGAAAAAAATAATTTTTGCATCCCTGTTATTGATACATCTTTCAACTGCAGATTTACCAATAGAGATTTTTCCGGCTTTTCTTGCCATTCTAAGAAGATTAGCAATTTTTTCAATTTCTTCTGTTTTTCGCATTTTCATAATTTATGTGTCTAATTCAATGTACTATAATCTTTCGTCTGTTTAGTTAAAAATTTTTGGACGACTCTTTCAATTTTATGGCTGTTTTCTTTCCAATACCTTCAATATTACAAATTTCTTCTATTGAAGATTCATGGATATCCTGAACAGATGTATAACCGGCTTTATATAAAACATCGCCAATGTTCTGTGAAACTCCATCCAATTCAAAAATTTTACTTGTTACACGACGTTCCTTAGCGGCCATTTCTTCATACTCGCTATCTACCAGAACATCAATTTTATAATTTGTCAATTTAGCCGCAAGTTTAACGTTTTTTCCACCCTTACCGATAGCAATATTTTTTTTATCATTTTCCACAATAACCTGAGCAAATCTACCTCTTTCCGCGAGATAAACTCTTTTAACCAAACCGGTTCCCAAACTATTTTTTATAAACTCCTCAAGGTTTTCATGAAATTCCACAACATCAATTCTTTCACCGTGTAATTCCTTTTTTATATCTTCTATCCGCACACCATTTTGTCCAACGCAGCTACCAAATGCATCAATGTTGCTATTTTTGCTATAAACTGCAATTTTGGTTCTGTAACCCGGTTCTCTAACAATTTTTTTGATGATCACTTGTTTTTCGATTATTTCAGGGATTTCAGATTCAAATAATTTCACGATAAATTCTGATCTTTTTCTCGATAAAATTACACGAAGTCCTTTTTTTTCTTTTCGGATATCGTAGATGATGGTTTTTATGTAATCACCCGATTTATAAAATTCATTTTCAACTTGTTCATCTGTGGGAAGAAGAGCATCGGTAAATCCAATATTTACAATATACCCGTTATATTCAATCTTTTTTACAACGCCGGAGACTAATTCGCCCTTCTGTTTTTCATAATCTACCTGCATCTTATCCGATTCTGATTCTTTAATCCGATTAATGATTGATTGACGGGCAGCTTGAATAGTTTTTCTGCCGAAATTAGTGATGGGGATTTTTAAAGGGATTTCATCATCAACTTCTATATTTTCGGAAAATTCACGGGCTTTTTCAAGACTTATTTCCCCAAGGTTAAGCGGAGTTTCTTCAACAACGGTTGCCATCAAATTTGCTGTTATTTCACCTTTTTCAAAATTTATCTCAACAGATAATTCTTCAGTATGCAATTTTTTTTCGAGAGTGCTTTCCAGACTTTCCCGAATAATTGTAGCAATCTTGCTCCTGTCAATTTGCTTTATGCGAGCAAATTCTTCTATACTTGACAGTAAATTTAATCCCATAATTCACCTATTTTATTCAATTTATTTTCTATTTAAAAACAGTTTTTGCCTTTTTTATCTGATCAAGGCGGATTTCTTTTTTATTCTCATTGGCTTTTTGAATATATATTTTATCGTCTTTTACAGACTTTAAAATACCAATAACAGTCTCATGCCGATTTTGCTCATTTAAAATTTTCACCTTTAAGTTTTCACCTGTTGCACCAACAAAATGACTCACAACTTTCAATTCACGATTTAATCCCGGTGAAGAAACTTCCAAAGTTAAAGGCGATTCAAAAATTTTTCTTTCTTCAAATGCTTCCGAAAGGGCTTTGCTAAAATCAGCACAATCGTCTATGGAAACTCCATCCGGTTTTGTGATATATACAATTAAATTCTGACTTTCATGGTATCCGAGCAATCTCCATTCATAAAGAGTGGTGCCGAATATTTTGCACACATCATTAATTATACTATCAATTTTTTCGTTTTTTGACATGTAATTCCTTATAAAAAAATTGCCGGTAATTTCTACCAGCAATGTTATAGAATTTTAGTCAGATTTTTGGGATTGTGTTTTCTTTGTCAAACATTCTTCAATGTTTGATTGGTTCTATAAAATTTTAATTAAGGCGCTACTGACCACCTCGGGACAAATTGTACCGGAGAATGGTCGTAAATAACTCAATTAATTTTAAAGGTACTCTTTCGAGAACAAGTGTAGAGTTGAAATTTAACTTAAGCTAAAATTTTTTTATTGTTTTTAATATTCCGTAATAATCGCACCCTTCGGGCATTTTTCTACACAAATACCGCACTGAATACATTTTTCTTCATCAATTATATGCAGTTTTTTCACTTCACCGCTAATTGCATTTACCGGGCATTTTTTTGCACAAATCGTGCAGCCTATGCAATCTTCTTCCACGATTTTTGGTTGGGGACGCCTTCCGATTTTATCTACGATTGCCTTTGTGGGGCAAACTTCTGCACACAATCCGCAAACTACACATTTTTCATAATCAATCACAGCAAGGTTGTTTACCATAGAAATGGCATCCACAGGACATTTCTTTACACATAACCCGCAACCAATACAAGCCGTTTTGTTTCCACAACTTGCTTTGGCAATTTTTCCTTTATCGTGCGACATGCAAAGAATATTGACCTTTTTGCTAATTGGGACAAGTTCTATAAGGTCTTTTGGACAAGCCTCTACGCAATTTCCACAACCGGTGCATTTGTCTTCGTCAATATGACGCATATTGTTTTTATCTACGGAAATAGCGTCAAAAGTGCAAGCAGCCTGACAGTCATTAAATCCAAGGCAACCAAAATCACACTGATTATGCCCGTTTGATAGCAGAAGAGCAGCCTGACAGGTTTCTATCCCACGATTTTCAAATTTTAAAATTGTGTTATTCTTCCCACCGCTTTGACATTTTATCAAAGCGATTTTACGTTCTTTCTTACTAGGCTTTTTCCCCATAATTTTAGCAATTTTGCGCATTGCACTTTCACCACCCGGGGCACAAAGTGAAATATCTTCACCATTCTTTACGATTGCTTCGGCATACGCTGCACATCCGGCATACGCACATGCACCACAATTTGCACTCGGCAGAGCGTGTTCAATCTGTTCGATTTTCGGATCAATCTTCACATGAAAAACTTTGGAAGCGATAGTAAGCCCGATTCCGTAAATTATTGCCAATGCACCGAGAACAATTATTGCTGTTGCTATCATCTAAAACTCCTTATTTTACCAGAATAATTCCGTTTTTATCCTCCCCAATGAAATATAAAAAATTAAAGCATTCCATTGGGCAGTTAGAATCACACAAAATTTCACAAAAAAACATAAATATTTTCCTTTATAAATGTCACACCTACGGTGCTTTGGGTTGATTGCATTTTTTCCTATGGCTGATGCCATAGGCTACAAAGATTATGCACCTATGGTGCTACTATTATCCTAAATTCTGCTTTTCACTTTTCACTTTTCACTTTTCACTTTTCACTTTTCACTTTTTACTTTTTACTTTTTACTTTTCACTTTTTACTTTTTACTTTTTACTTTTTACTTTATGAAAAGGCCGGTGGCAAATTGTCTCCATTTACCCTAAAACTTCATACCCGAAAAACCGAGAAAAGCTAAAGCCATACAGCCGGCAATCAGAAATGCAATCGGCATTCCCTGTAGGGATTTGGGAACTTTGGCAAATTGCAATCTTTCGCGCATTCCTGCCATTAAAAGTAGAACAAGGGTAAAACCTACTCCAGCAGCAAAACCATTAAGAACTGATTCGATGAAGGTATATTCTGCTGTAATATTCAAAATGGAGACACCAAGCACGGCACAATTCGTTGTAATCAGGGGAAGATAGATTCCAAGAGCCTTATAAAGGTCCGGAGCTGCTTTTCGGATAACCATTTCAACAAATTGTACGAGAGCGGCGATACTTAGAATAAAAGCAATCGTCTGCAAAAACGTAAGATCAACACCAAAAATACTGGTATCGGGATTTAGGAAAAAATGATAGATGATCCAGGTAAGTGTGGAAGCCATCGTCATTACAAATATGACAGCCATACCCATACCAAGAGCGGAATCCAGTTTTTTGGAAACCCCGATATAGGGGCATAATCCCAAAAATCTGACAATTACAAAATTGTTTATAAAAATGGCGCTGATAATAATAAAAAATAAATGCGAAAAATTCATAATCTCTCCTGAGTGAATTCTTTAATATTTGGAATCTAATATCCGTGATATTGAAACTGAAAAATATCACAGATATTTTACGCCAAATTTACTTTTTTTCTTTCTTAAAAAGATTTAGCAAACCCATCAGCAATCCGATCGTAATAAATGCTCCGGGCGGCAAAATTGCTACTATCATCGGTTTGTAAGAAGCCGGCATTATGGGAATATTATAAATCGTTCCTGCACCGAGCAGTTCGCGAATAATCGCAATAACTACAAGTGCCAGAGTAAAACCCAATCCCATACCTAATCCGTCAAGAACTGATCTGCCTACGTTGTTTTTGCAGGCAAAGGCTTCGGCTCTACCAAGAATTACACAATTAACCACAATGAGTGGAATAAAAATTCCCAGACTTTTGTGAAGCGGGGGCAGATAGGCATGCATCGTCATATCAATAACCGTAACAAACGCAGCAATAACCAAAATGAAGGAAGGAATTCGTACTTTATCCGGTACAATATTTTTGATCAAAGAAATGATAATATTCGAGCAAATCAAAACAAAAGTTGCTGCCCCACCCATCCCGATTGCATTTTCAACCGAGGTGCTCACTGCAAGAGCCGGACACAACCCGAGAGCCATAACAAAAACAGGATTTTCTTTTATAATACCTTTTGTAAGTTCTCCAAATAATTTCATTTTGCTCCTTCTTGGTTATCTTTAAAATCCTTTTTTAATAAATCAAATTCATCTCGAATCGAATTTGTAACTGTTCTGGTAGTAATAGTTGCCCCTGTGATGGCTACAATATCGCCACCGTCTTTATTCACATAAATTGTGGCAGGATTTTTCCCTTTGAATTTCGCTGCAAATCCGGGTGTAACACAATTTGCACCCAAACCCGGGGTTTCTTGTTGTGAAACTATCTTTATACCTGTAATCGTAAAATCCTTGTCATTTGCAATTCCGACAATGGTTTTCACATAGCTACTGTAACCCTTTTCACCACATTTGAAAATATATCCGACTAATTTATCATCACTGAAACCTTCGTAGTATTTTATGTTCTTTTCACTAAAATCTTTTTCTACTTCGGTTCTACCCTGTCCGTCCACAGCCAAAAACTTAGTCGCTTCCGGTAAGACTACTTTTCGGGCATCTCGTTCGGCAATTTTATTGTTTTCGGCGATAATCGGTGCTGTCTTCTGGTAAAGAAAAGCCAAAACCGTACTCGCTATCACGCAGATAACGAGCAAAACGAGCGTAGGCTTAATTATATTTTTCATTGTGAGTCCTTTGCAAAATTAATTCTTTTTACGATAACCAAAAGTTTTTTGGGGTGTAATTTTGTCGAGAAGCGGAACAGCCAAATTCATAATAAGAATTGAGTATGAAACGCCTTCGGGATAACCGCCCCAAAGCCTGATCACTACAGTTAGAATTCCGCAACCAAGACCGAAATATATCCTCCCGTTTTTTGTAACCGGAGAGGTTACCATATCGGTTGCCATGAAAAAAGCACCAAGGATGAGACCGCCGGAAAAAACGTGAAAAAGAATCGGTCCGGAAAATAAGCCATCAATTCCCCCAAGCATCCAACTGAATACGATAACTGTGCCAATATAGGAAACAGGAATTCTCCATTCGATATAATGTTTGTAAACAAGGTAAGCAGCCCCGATTATCAAGGCAGCAGCAGAAACTTCTCCGATACATCCTCCCACATTTCCCCAGAACAGACTTTTGATATAATCAAGTGAGGAAAGGTTGTCAAAAATTGTTCGATATGCCTCACCACCCACTCCATCTGCAATGTCCCCGCGGATTTGCTGAGCAAGATTTAAAGGTGTAGCGGAAGTTATCAGATTTTGCAATGACTCGTTACCGCTTCCGGCAATTAAGGAATTTTTCAAACCGGAAACAGTTACCACACTTGCTTTAGCGAGTTTTGACGCCCAGCCTGTGGTCATTTGGACAGGCCAAGAAGCCATCAGAAATGCTCTGCCGAGAAGAGCAGGATTCACAGGATTATATCCTAATCCGCCAAAAACTTGTTTCCCGATAGAAATAGCAAAAACAGAACCCAACACAGGCAACCACCAAGGAGCATTCGGGGGCAAATTAAAAGAGAGTAAAAGTCCGGTTATGACGGCACTCCCGTCTGAAATCGTTATCGGCACTTTTCTGAAATGCTGAATGAGTGCTTCTGTGGCAACCGCTGTAATTACGCCAAGAGCGGTAAGAAATATTGAATACCAACCAAAAAAGATATAAGCAGCGATAAGTGCAGGAAAAAGTGTTCCGACCACGGACCACATAACTATTTTTACATCTATTTTTTCGTGAAAATGAGGAGAGGTGGAAATATTTAATAAATTCACTTTATCAACCTCCGATAATTTATTTTTTGATTTGTTGTAATTCCTAATTGCATAATAGATACCTTTTCATACTTCACTTTTCATTAGCTTTCTTTGCCAATTTGCCGACTTCCAATTTCCCTACTTTGATCCACTGCACAATTTGAATATGCGACGGACAAACGAACGAGCAAGAACCACATTCAATACAATCGTTAATATTCATTTTTTTGGCTTCTTCATACATTCCATTGCGAACTGTTTCCGCCAAAAATGTGGGTACAAGGTTCATCGGACAGGCATCCACACAACGCCCACATCGCAAACAGGGTTGCTCGTGTACGGTATCAACATCTTTCTTGGAAAGAAAAACAATGCCGGAACTTGTTTTGCTGATCGGTGTATCGATCTGAGGTAAAGCAAATCCCATCATCGGTCCACCTGATATCAATTTTCCGATCTCTTCATTTGTTCCGCCACAAAAATCAAGCATTTCGGACATAGAAGAACCGATTGGAACACGAAGATTTTTTGGGGTTTTTACAATATCACCGGTTACGGTTGTAATCCTATTTATTAACGGTTTCTGAAAACGAATTGATTCATAGATTGCAAAAGCAGTTCCCACGTTTTGAACCACAGCACCGATGTCCATTGGCAATCCACCTGCAGGAACTTTGCGTTTTGTGGCAGCGTAGATCAACTGTTTTTCCGCTCCCTGAGGATAACGAAGTTTAAGAGGTACCACATTTAAATTTTTCTCATTTTTCAACTTTTCTTTCATCAGATTAATCGCATCTTTTTTATTTAGTTCAATCCCGATAAATCCTCTTTTTGCACTCACAATTTTCATGATGAGTTTCAAACCGGCAATAATTTCTTCGGGTCTTTCAAGCATAAGACGGTGATCGGATGTGAGATATGGTTCGCACTCGACTCCGTTCAGGATGATCATATCAATGGGTTTATTTTCCGGGGGTGAAAGCTTCACATGAGTTGGAAATCCGGCGCCACCCATTCCACAAATACCTGCATTTTTAATACGATTTTTCATTTCGTCAACAGATAAGTTAAAATAATTTTCTTCATCTTTCAATTTTGAAAACCACTCATCTTTTCCATCGTTTTCAATCTCAATTGCCTGCTGTATTGTTCCGGTGGGATGAGGAAATTTTGCTATTTGAATAACTTTTCCGGAAATCGGGCTATGCATTGGAATAGAGACAAATCCACCAGCTTCTGCGATTTTTTGCCCCTTTTTCACAACATCATTTTTTTTTACAATCGGCAAAGCAGGAGCGCCAATATGCTGGCTAAGATGAATTATTACTTTTTCAGGAGCAGGGAAATCTTCTACAGCAGCTTTATTTGAATAATGCTTGCAATCGTGTGGATGAATTCCACCTTTAAATGTTTTCGCCTTCATTTTTTTCCTTAGAAATTTATCGTAGATCCTTTTTTATATTAATTTTCGACCGAGATTAATTTTCAAAAATTGCTTTAACAAAATCTTGAGCATTGAAATTTCGCAAATCATCAACCTGCTCACCAATACCGATAGCCTTGATGGGAATGCCCAGATTATCTTTGATACCGATGGCAACACCGCCTTTTGCAGTGCCGTCCAACTTTGTCAAGATTACTCCGGTTACGTTTATTGCTCCAAGGAATTTTTTTGCCTGCTGAATCCCATTTTGCCCGGTAGTTGCATCAATAATTAATAAAGTTTCGTGGGGTGCATCCGAGATAATTTTCCGGGCTATACGTTGAATTTTCCCTAATTCACGCATCAGATTTTCTTTTGTATGCAATCTTCCGGCAGTATCCACAAGAACCACATCATATTTTTTTGCTTTCGCTGAAATGAGTGCATTGAAGACCACTGAAGAAGGATCTGCACCGTAATTTTGCCCGATTATATCTACCTTGATCCTTTTTGCCCATATTTCTAATTGCTCAATGGCGGCTGCCCGAAATGTGTCGGCAGCCACGAGTAGCACCTTGTTCCCTGCCTTTTTAAATTTCTTGGCAAGCTTTGCGATCGTAGTAGTTTTGCCCACACCGTTCACACCAACGAAAAAAATCACATAGGGTGTATTTGAAGGAGAATAATTTATTTTGTGGATTTCCACATATTCATCTGTGAGAATCTCAATAATGATTTTTTCCAAAATTGAAAATATCTTATCAGTTTTTTTAATCTTATTAACTCTAATTTCCTCTTTCAATTTTTTGATAATACTATCGGTAAATTTTATCCCAATATCCGATTGTATCAGAATGCCCTCGATGTCTTCCATTAATTCCTCATCAACTTTCCCGCTAAGCCGAATTACTTCCGCCAACCTGTTTACAAAAACATTATGCGTCTTTGCTAATTTGCGTTTAAGAATACTTATAAGCGACAATTTGTTCTCCAAAATATTTTTTCACGAAAAGATATTTGCGTAATTATTTATCAAGTTTATTGGAGAAAAAATTGATTTAGGTAAAAATATAAATCTTAAACTTGGAAATTATAGTTCCGAATTTTAAAATCCATCCTGAAAAATCGTGCAAATTATTTTACGCCATTTATGGCGTTTTTAGGAAGATGTAAGGGCGTGAACGCCCTTGATTATTTTGGTTGCTTTTTTACCTATTTAAAAAATGTAAAATTGAAAAAAGAATAGCCACGAATGCAATTCAAAAACTTGTCCGTCCACCGGCTGATTCAAAATAAAATTTCAGTTACAAGATC
>JAYEKN010000118.1 GCA_034661015.1 Candidatus Cloacimonadota bacterium | reverse complement strand
TTTACGGATGGACTATAAATAGCAATTCAAATGTCTAAGAAAGTAAATTATTATGAAAAAAATGTTACTTATTCCTATCATCCTATCTTTGTTGATCTTAATCGTAGCATGCCAGCAAGATTCAACGAATTTCGAATCTTTAAAATGGAGAAAACAAATGACAAAAACTGCTGCTCACAATATGGCGGTCGGGATCAGTCATTATTTTGAAACCATTCAGGACTCGACCGAACAAATCAATTTTTTGCGTGAATTCCTAAATCCAATCAGGTTTTATAGTGATAGTACCGGATATTTTTTTGTGTATAATTTTGATTGTATAAATATTTCACACGCCATTCTCACACATATTCAGGGAACTGATCTGTTTGATTACCAAGACCCGGAAGGTACCTATGTGATTAGACGATTATCCGAAATTGCCAAGAATGGGGGAGGATTTCTGCAATATTACTGGTTCGATCCTAAAACACAAAAACAGGAAAAAAAGATTGGATATGTTGAACCAATTAAGGGAACCAATTATTTTATTGGGGATGGAGTTTATTTAAATCCATAACCAACAGAAAAGCGGATTGAGTTCCTATAAAAATCATTTGTGTAATAAACCGGATTTACATAAATTCCTTGTTCTGCTTTTGCAATATTTTTCTCATTCACATCGCACTTTAAAAAAGTATAACCGATTTCACCCCGAATTTGAGATAAAATTTTGAATTCCAAATTTATTCCGAATGTATTTTTTGTATATTGATGACCGTACATAAACTTCTCGGCAGGCGGAATTTCATATTGCTGGAAAATGCTGTCCTGCGCACCTTTTCTGTAATGAGAAAAAATAAAATCCAAACTGGAACTTTCGCTGATTTTATATCCTAATTCCAGATAAAGATTGTCCGAATTCTGTCCCGCCCAATACCCCATCTGATAGCCATCTGAAGTTGCACAATTAACCGGAAATTTGTGAGTATAAACCCAAGGATTTATGCGTGTGTATTCTATCCTGAAATCAAGTTTATTGACATATGGATCGAAAAAGAAAGCCCCCAATTGGTAGCCGAAATAATTCAACGATTCATTTTCGCTAAAAATCTTTGTCAAGCGAATGTCATCAATGATCATTGAACCATAAAATTTGCAATAATTTGTAGGAAGCCACTCAATATCAATCCCGATTTCTTCATTGTCCTGATCATTTGTTTGATGCTGGGCTGACCAGAAAAACATTATGGGGATCAGATAGATTATTTTCGGACGGGTTTCACCGTAGTAGAGAATTTCGCTCAATCCTATTTTGAGATTGGCAAAAGGAAAAATGTCCAATCTGTGGGCTGCAATATATTTGGATTTGTAGAATTTTCGTTCAAACTCATGATCATTTCCATAATTGATAACATAAGAGCTGCTGTCATCCAATTCGTTGCTCTCTAACCAGCCATGAAAATAAACGAATTTCAACCAATCTGAAAATCCGGTTTTAAGCATGATTTGGGGATAGGATGGGGCGCGGTTGCTTATGGAAATACTGCCTGTTTTCCCGCTTCCCCAGTAATTTGCAAATTTACCAAAAACCAGTTCAACGTATTTTGACGAATGTGAAATATAAGCGTCCACTTCGTCATAAAAGGTTCCTCGGGTAACTAATGAACCCACTCCTTGAGCGGAGCAATCTGTTTTCATCAAATCGAATTCATTTCCCTCAATTCTATTATTTACTGCCCGAAAACCAAATCCGATATGATTGCCGAGATAACCGAAGATGCGTGCCCCAGCAGTGATCTTGGTATAATCTTTTGCAAAATAATTGCTGTCACTCGAATTATATGAATATTCCAAAAGCACGGTCGGGTTGAATTGCAAAAAACAATTATCATTTTGGAATTTATACGGGAAATGGAGGGGTTTCCATTTTTTTATGGAGTCCGGTTTAGACAAAGAAACTTTTTTTTGGGTGAGAAGAGACAATCCCTCTTCCAGAATTTCAATAAATTGTAAATCCTCGTCAACAAAATGCTTCTCATAATTATATTTTTTCAAATATTCAAGAAGACGAACTTTCATACTTGAAGGTAAATTTTTGTAATTTGGATTATCAATTGTTTTTAATAAAAAAGTAGCAACATCTTTTCGGGATAATGGTTTTATATCAAGGAAACTTTTTCCGAGCAATCCTTTTATTTCCAGAATTTCGAGAAAATCATAAACATCATCATTTAACGGAACTAAAACTACCTGCGACGAGAGAATGTTAAAAACAAATAAAATTAAAATAAGAATTATGTATTTTTTCATGAGAAAATTTATTTAACACAAAGTGCAAAAATAGATAAGATAGACGGTTGTGTTCCGAATCTTTCTATTAAATTATTTGCCATTTTATTATATTCATTGGATACAATTATCTTTTTTCACAGATATTATCCAAATTTCTATGAGACCATTTTGTCGCCAAACAAATTATCAAAAAGCGTATCCAAATTTTAAAAATTCAAAGTTAAAAATATATTCACTGTCGTTATCATACCAAAAGGGACTACTTTTAAAACGATTACTTTCCCCGATTAAATATCTGCCAAAATTTAAACTTGTACCCCAATAAAATCCCTTATACGAAATTTTTCGATAGCCGATACCAAAGCCAATCCCGACTTTGTTTTCTGTACCGATTCCATTGTCTTCATCATCCCAACCTTCAATATACCACCAATCCCCATACTCACCATACAAATTTGCATATCGAATAAAAGCGGTAATGAAAAATCCGGTTTGTGTATTGCCCAGAAATTTTCTATACTGGCAGTCAAATGTAATTTGTCGAATCGGGCTATTGTCACTTTTGGCATAAAAAAATGGGAAAGCAATTTCTACATCATCTTTAAAATTGAAAAAAGAAAAGGTGCTGCTGAAAGTGTGATTTACATTCCACATATCAGCATCCCACATCAAAAGGCGAAAAAGGTTTATTTCAATTCCATATTTCTTGTTCTGCAAAGGATTATTTTTTACCGTTTCATAGATCAGATTCTGCTGTTTTTGCATTTCCTTCTGTGTTTTGTAGATTGAATCCACTTTTTCTTCTTCGGTAATTATTTCTTCTGCAATTAAAGATAGGGAAAAGAATATAGAAAAAATTAGGATTAAAATTATCCTTTTCATTTATCATCCTTTTTTATACATAATTCGGTTTTATATTTATAAATAATTAAAAAGCCAAGCCAATTTTAAGAATTTCAAATATAAAGATAATTTCATCATCGTATAGGGAACAGTTGTAAAAAGCATTATCATCTCCGATAAAATAACGCCCAAGCCCTAACGTCGTTCCCCAATAAAACCCTTTATATGAAAATATTTTATAACCGACTCCAAAACCAATACCTAACTTACTGGCGCTCCCGGATTCTTGTTCATAGTAATAATTTTCTTCTTCATTGATATGCGCATATCTTGAAAAACCACAAATATAGAAACCGTTTAGCGAGTTTCCGAGATAATACCTATAACGATAATCTAGCATGAAAATATTTGGGGATTCACTACCCGCAAAAATCGAAAAATAATGTTCGATGTCCTTCTTATTGTTGAAAATAGAAAAACCACCACTCAGAGCACCCGAATCTTTATCTAAAAATAGAAGTCTAAAAGGATTTAGGTCAATACCGTATTTTTTATCTTTCAAGGGATCGTTTTTTATTGTTTCGTATATTTTATCCTGAGTTTTTTTCATCTCCTTTTGGGTTGTATAGATTGAGTCAATAGTTTGCTCTTTTTTCAGGTTGTCTTGATCGATGGCAATTTCAGTTTGATTTTTT
>JAYEKN010000117.1 GCA_034661015.1 Candidatus Cloacimonadota bacterium | reverse complement strand
CTATTTCCTTAATGAACCTGTTGATATTATCATTACCTTGATTGTTGCAAACATCATTTTTATCCTAATCGTTAGAAATAATTACAAAATAGTCAGAAAACATATAAAATTGCACTCAATGTTTAAGGGGCTTGAACCGTTTAATTAGAGTCTGTCCGTAAAGGAAAATCTTGAGTTAAGTTCCGTTTTTTTGAAATTGACTTAAGTTTTTCCAACTGTGTCTGTCCGTAAAGGAGTATTTTTCGACCTCACCCCGACCCTCTCCTATCGAGGAGAGGGAGATAAAAGTTCCCCTTCTCTTTGAAGAGAAGGGGTTAGGGGATGAGTTGTAAAAAGGATGAAGAATATATTTTACTTGATATGCTACTTTACGGATGGACACTAATTAGAGTCTGTCCGTAAACTCTGAAACCTTATCATGAAAGCATCCGGGCAAATTTTCTGTTCGATAAAAATCCTATTTCTGCATTAGTTCAATATATTTTTCAAGTCCTTTTCGGAAGATGAGCATCGCTTTTTTGAGATTTTCCGTATTCAAAACATACGCCAATCTGACTTCATTTTTGCCCATTCCGGGAGTAGCATAAAATCCTTCAGCAGGAGCAAACATCACAGTTTCGTTTTCGTAAGAAAATTCCGTAAGCATCCATTTGACAAAATCTTCGGCGTCCTCAATCGGTAACTTTGCGATGATATAAAAAGCACCTTGAGGTTTAATACAAACGATGTTTTCAATTTTTTGCAATTCGTCAAAGACAACGGTTCTTCGTTGATCATATTCTGATAGAATGTTTACGAAATATTCTTCCTCAATATCAATGCATGCATTTGCTGCGAGTTGGTCAATTGTTGGAGGGCAAAGTCTTGCCTGAGCGAATTTTAGCACACTGTCAGTTATATTTTTATTTCTGGTAACAATGCAACCGATCCTTGCACCGCAGGCGCTATAACGTTTGGAAATGCTATCCACCATTATCGCATTTTCTTCTAAACCCCTGATGTCCATAATACTTGTGTGTGTCAATCCATCATAAGTAAACTCGCGATAAACTTCATCGGAAATTATAAAAAGGTCGTTCTCAAGAGCGATTTTTGCTAATCTTTCAATATCAGTTTTCGGATAAACTGTTCCGGTGGGATTTCCCGGATTGCATAGCATTATTGCCCTTGTTTTTTTTGTGATGAGTGGAATGATCTCTTCATCGCTTGGTAAAGCAAAACCATTTTCTGCATAAGTGGTAAGGGGAACGATTTTTACGCTGGTGATTGTGGCAAATCCGTTGTAATTTGTATAGAATGGTTCCGGGATGATAACTTCATCACCAGGATTACATGCAGCAAGTAGAGCAAATATCAAAGCTTCTGATCCAGCGGTAGTTACGAGAATGTTACCAACTTCTATTTGGATGTCATGCTTTGCGTAATAGTTTACCAGATTTTCGCGATAAAGTTCCAATCCTTGTGATGGACCGTAAGCAAGAACTTCTTTATCAAAATTTCGATAAACATCCAGCATTGCTTTTGGAGTGGGAATATCCGGCTGTCCGATATTCAGATGATAAATCTTTTTTCCTTCTTTTTTGGCAGTATTTGCAAAAGGCATCAGCTTGCGTAGGGGAGATGCCTGAATTTTTGTAGCTCGATTTGATATTTTCATTATTTCCTTCTATTATTTATTTGGGATTTTTAGGTGTCATTTCTACTGACTCGACAAGCAAAATGATTAATCTTTAAAACCATCCGGCAATTGCTTCTTGGTTTGTATTCCCAGATTTTTCAGCATTTCCGATTGGCGGATAAGATTGCCGCGTCCGGTGGATAAACGATTTTTTGCTTCGTTATAAGAATTTGATGCTCGTTCAATATGTTTGCCAATGTCATCAAGGCTTTCGATAAAATTTACAAATTTATCGTATAAAGCACTTCCACGTTGAGCGATTTCCTTAGCGTTTTCAGTTTGTTTTTTAAATTTCCAAAAATTTTCGATTGTTCGCAAAGTTGCCAAAAGAGTGGTTGGTCCAACCAAAATAATTTTCTTCTTCATCGCGCGCTGGTAAGCATCTTTGCTATTTTGGATTGCGCTAATAAATGCTCCCTCAATGGGAATGAACATAAAAACCCAATCAAGCGAGTTCACTCCTTGCAAATTTTCATAATTTTTTTTACTCAATTCGTTGATGTGATTATTCACTGATATGAGGTGTCTATCTAAGGCTTTTTGTTTTTTAATCTCATCATCTTCGTTGAAAAATTCTTCGTAAGCTGTAAGAGAAACTTTGGAATCAACGAGGACATCTCGCTTATCCGGCAAGTGGATAATGACGTCAGGTTGAAATCTTTTGCCTGTTTCATCTTTAAGAGAGACCTGAGTTTCAAACATTACTCCTTTTTCTAATCCGGCGAATTCCAACAATTTTTCCAAAACTATTTCACCCCAATTACCTTGAATTTTGCTATCTCCTTTTAACGCTTTTGTGAGATTTTCCGCATCTTCGCTGATCTGTTTGTTTAAATTTTGGAGATTCTTAATTTCAGCGTGCAATTTTGTTCTTCCCTCTGAATCCTTATCATAAACATCATTCACTCTATCTCGAAATTCTTTTAATTGCTCACGCAAGGGTTTCATTAACTCTTGGAATTTTTTTTCTCCTTTGATATTTTTGGCATCGAAAATTTTATTCGCCAGATTTTCAAATTCCTTTTTCAGGTCATCCCGGGCATTTTCTAAAATTTCTAATTTTTCTTTGGATCTTTTTTGTTCCTGTTCGATTTGAGTTGTTAGTTCTGATACATTTTTTTCTAATTTTTCTTTGGATGTTATAAGGTTAGAGATTTTTTCATCCTTCAATCTAATTGTGTTTTTATTTTCAGAAAGATTTTCTCGTTTTTCTAGCAAAACTGCATTTATCTGTTCCAATTCTGCAGTTAGTGTTGATTTTGTAGAAGATAGTTTTTCTCTATCCTCCTGAAACTGATCTGCTTTTTGACCAATAATTTTATTTTGTTCTTTTAATTCTTTGATAATTGCGGTTCCATCCAATATTTTTTCATTCAGATTTTTAAGTTGCTCCTCATTTTTTGCTTTTTGAATTTCGAGAGCGATTTTCTGCTGTTGCGTTTCTTTTAGATATTCTTCATTCTCATTTAATTTGGATTGGATTTCCTTAATATTTTTTTTAAATTCAAGATTGGCTTCTTCCAAGAATTCCTTTTCCCTTTTAATTTGTTGATTTTCGGTTCTAATACTTTGCTTCAATTTGAATCGGAAAATAACATAGAGGAGAAAAAACAAAACTACCGCTTCGATTGTTAGATAAGAAAAAATTGTCATTTTTTAACTCTCATTTCATATTTTTTGTGATTGTTACAACAGTTTATAACTTACATATCTGTGTCAAGTTCACTATTATCTCGTGTTTGACTTTTTCAAAAAGTTGTGTGTTTATCGTTTCGGAGAAACGGATTACGTATTACGCTTTTCCAAAGCGTTTCGTTTTCCGTTTCGGAGAAACAGAATACGGATTTTGTATTACGCTTTTCCAAAGCGTGTTGTTTTGCCGTTTCGGAGAAATGGAATACAGATTTCGTATTACGCTTTTCCAAAGCGTGTTGTTTTTCCGTTTCAGAGAAACGGAATACGGGTTTCGTATTACGCTTTTCCAAAGCGTGTCGTTTGCCGTTTCGGAGAAATGGAATACGGGTTTCGTATTACGCTTTTCCAAAGCGTATTATTTACCACATCTCGTTGTGAACAATAGTCTCAAGTTTTTTTCTATTGTTACTTCCTGCAAAAATTTTTACAGCTTTTGCGTA
>JAYEKN010000116.1 GCA_034661015.1 Candidatus Cloacimonadota bacterium | reverse complement strand
AATTGAATCATTATACTTACATATTGCGAAGCGAAAATCGAAGACTGCAACGGCGTAGTTCGATAGAACGAAGCCGTGCAATCATTTTGGATCTGTAGCAAAATCGCTCAAAACTACGCCTTGGCAGTTCTGGGCTGTATTCCAATATTTTATTTCTAATTTTGAAATTGAATTATTTTTCCTATACACTACAAAGTAAGCAAAATCTTCGTAAGATCTCGCATTAAAAATAAATGTTTTGGAATATACGAAATTCTTGACATTAAATTCGTTAACCAATTTTTGTAATTCCAAATTAAATTGTTAATTAGTGTCCATCCGTAAAGGAAAATCTTGAGTTAAATTCCGTTTTTTTGAACTTGACTTAAGATTTTCCAACTCACAAATATAACGCTAATTAACTTAATAGATAATTTTTTCAATTAGTCACGGAATCAGGCTTCGTTACACTATGCCCAGACAGGTTGGTCCGTGACTTCTCGAGAAGGCTACTTTACGGATGGACACTAATTAGAATAAAATAATCCTGGAGGATTTATGACAAAAGCTGATTTAGTTCATGTGATTTCACAAGAAACTGGAATTATCTTAAAGGATACTAAGATAATCGTTGATTCCTTTCTTGAAAGTGTATCTAAAAGCCTTGTTGAAGGAAACCATATCGAATTACGAGGATTTGGTACTTTCAAGAACAAAGTAAGAAAACCTCGTATTGCTAGAAACCCAAATACACAAGAAGTACTTAACTTAGGTGAACGAGTTGTCCCAACATTTAAATTTTCCAAAGATGTTGTTGAACTGGTTAAAAACAATAATTAGAAAGGAGTCAGAATGCCAAGCGGCAAAAAAAAGCGAAAAGTAAAAATTAATAAGCATAAAAGAAAAAAAAGAAGACGTAAGAATCGTCATAAAAAGAAAAAATAAATATTAAATTTTTATTACTTTATTGGTAATCAAATTTGCATAGGAATTGAGGTATAAATGATTTTTAAAATATTAGCGAAGATTAGTGCTTTTTTAGCTGGAGTATTATTATTAATTGGATCTGTAGATAAATTGTTATTCAGGCACAGTAATATTTTTCCTTTTATGCAGCATGAAAGTTATTTTTTAGCTGCTAATCCGTTCATTTTGCTTGCCATACTTCTTTATATTGTTTATGCGGTAGATAAAAAAGATTCGTAAAGATAATATAAAACAACCCCAAAAATTGTTTAATTAAGTCCGGTTTGAAAATTAAAGAAAGTAGGAAATGTCTTCTTTAATTTATTTTCAAATTGGACTTAACGTTTTTTAATTTATAAAAGGAAAATCGAAAATCTACAATAGACAGGAAATAATTGGGAGTTTTTTAAATACAAGTAAAATGGTCGGGATGGCCGGATTTGAACCGGCGGCCTCTTCGTCCCGAACGAAGCGCGCTGACCGGGCTGCGCTACATCCCGAAAAGTTCCGCAAAACACACACTGCATACTTTTCATGTCAAGAAAATTAAAATATATTTTAGCACAATTTTTTGTGGATAGAAATTGCAATACAATAAAATCAATTCAGTAAAAAAAGGTAAATGCATGGATACTGAAAAAATAATTGAAAACGTCTTGCCTGTTATTCCGGCAAGAAATGTTGTTATATTCCCCAAAATGATCTTACCGATGGTAATTGGTAGAAGCAGATCAATCAAAGCGATTAACAAGGCTTTTGATTCTGACAAATTAATCTTGTGTGTTGCCCAGATTTCTTCCAAAACAGAAACGCCAAAGCAGGAAGATATTTATTCTACGGGAGTAGTTTGTGAAATACTTCAATTGCTGAAGATGCCGGATGGAACAATTAGTATTCTAATTGAAGGCTTACAGCGAGCTCAAATAAAAAAATTAATTGACGATGGGAAATACCTTAGAGCCGAGATCGAATTAGTTTTTATCCAAGAATTGGAAAAAAAATCTGAAAATGCTGCCCTAATGAAAACATTGGAAATTGAATTTAAAGAATATGTAAAATTTTCAAAATCATTTCCGGAAGAAGCTCTAATTGCCTATGAAAATCTTGATAGTGATAGGGACAAGGTAGATTTGATTACCGGAAATATTGATATGGAAATTTCTACTAAACAGGAACTTCTTGAAGTGCATTTGTTTGAAAGAATGATTCGCTTAATAGAAATGATATCAAAAGAAGTTGAGATACATAAAATCAGAAAAAAAATTGAATCGGAAGTGAAGAGTAAATTAAGTAAAACTCAGCGAGAATATTTTTTACATCAAGAAATTCAAACAATTAAGGAGGAATTGGGAGTCTTAAAAGATGAAACCGGAGAAGTTAATGAACTGAAGAAGAAATTCAAAAAATTAAAATTAAGTCCGGAAGCAAAAGAAAAAGTTTCACATGAATTAAAAAAATTGAAAAGAACCAACCCTATTTCTCCCGAATATTCTGTAAGTTTAAATTATCTTAATTGGATTGCAGATATGCCATGGGGTTCAAAAGGAAAAAAAAAATCATTCAAATTAGAGAAAGCGGAAAAAATTCTTGATATAGATCACTACGGGTTGAAAAAAGTAAAAGAACGTATTCTCGAGTTTCTTGCAGTTTTGAAAATTGCTAAAAAAGTAAAAGGACAAATTCTATGTCTTGTTGGTCCTCCCGGTGTGGGTAAAACATCGTTGGGAAAGTCTATTGCCAGAGCAATGAACAGGAGATTTGAACGACTTTCTCTTGGTGGAGTTCGTGATGAAGCAGAAATTCGTGGACATAGAAAAACCTATATCGGAGCAATGCCGGGTGTGATTGTTCGGGCAATGAAAAAAGCAGGTGTTCAAAATCCGGTTATTATGCTGGATGAAGTAGATAAAATGAGCACTGATTTTCGGGGTGATCCGTCCGCTGCCTTGCTCGAAGTTCTTGATCCGGAACAGAATTTTGAATTCCACGACCATTACCTCGAAATACCTTACGACCTTTCCAAAGTACTTTTTATTACAACTGCAAACACTTTATATTCCATCCCGATTCCTTTGCAAGACAGGATGGAAATTATAAAATTGCCAGGTTATACAGAGTTTGAAAAGGAGAAAATCGCAAAAGGATTTTTGCTTCCGAAACAGTTGAAAAATCATGGAATTTCAGAAAAGTTGAACGTTAGTTTTTCTGATAATGCAATTTTAAAAATCATTCGGAATTATACGAGGGAAGCCGGAGTGCGTGAATTAGATAGAAATATCGCCTCAATTTTGAGGAAAATAATTCGCGGATACCTAAAAAAAAAATCAAAGATAAATTTTGTTGTTAATTCAAAATCAATAATTAAATATCTTGGTGTGGAAAAATATCGCCGTCAGGATAATCATAAGAATAATCAGATTGGAGTTGCTAATGGATTGGCATGGACATCGGTTGGCGGAGAGATGCTTAATGTGGAAGCACTGCTTATTGATGGGAAAGGGACAATTTCTCTAACGGGAAAACTTGGCGACGTTATGAAGGAATCTGCGAACGCAGCTTTGAGTTATTCTCGAGCACACTATGAAGAATTCGGTATTGATAAAAATTTTTTCAAAGATAAGGATATTCATATTCATGTTCCTGAAGGTGCCATTCCAAAAGATGGTCCCTCTGCGGGTATTACTATCGCTTTGGCTCTAATTTCTGCTTTTTCCAAACGAAAGATTAAAGCTAATTTCGCTATGACAGGTGAAATTACCCTGATGGGAAAAGTGCTTCCTATCGGTGGATTGGAAGAAAAGCTCGTAGCAGCAAAAAGAGCAAGAATCGAAAATATTATCATCCCTAAAGACAATATTTATGAATTAAAAGAGGTTCGTAAACAGATCAAAAGGGGTTTGAATATAATCGCTGTTGAAAATATGAAAGAGGTTGTCAACCTCGCCTTGGAGTAATCTAATAGGTTCAAAATTATGAATTTCGAGAGAATATCAGAGAAAATAATTAGCGACGGTTCTACCGAAATTATGCTTAAAATCGGCTCAAAAGATTTGATTCTCCTTGGCTATATTTTGGAAGCTTTTGAGGGATTCTGTAATTTCACAACTGCGGATAGAAAGAAAATGCAAGTAAAAATCGTCGCAACCCAATATTATGTGAATGATATAAATAGAATTTTGACTTTTTTAAAAAAATTTAATCCAAATGTGTGTTAGATGAAAATTAAAGAGCAAACCGAGAATCTTATTAAAGGTGATTTTCGGGCAGCGGCAAAATTAATTACCTGTCTGGATGATAAAAAGATGAGTGCTGAAATCATTAAATTGATTCACCCTTATCGGAAAAAAAATTACGTGATCGGGATTACCGGAGCACCTGGTGCTGGGAAAAGCACACTCACGGATAAACTAATCAGATGTTTCCGTAAGCAAGATAAAACCGTGGGGGTGATCGCAGTTGATCCTACAAGCCCTTTTTCCGGCGGAGCAGTTCTTGGTGATAGAATACGGCTGCAAGATCACGCCACAGATGAAAAAGTTTTCATCAGAAGTATGGGCACCAGAGGTCATCTCGGCGGTTTGTCATCAGCTACAAATAATGCAATTACCATCTTATCGGTGCTTGGTTGTGATGTGATCATTCTCGAAACAGTGGGAGTGGGGCAATCTGAAGTGGAAGTTATGAAAGTTGCTGACTCTGTGATTCTGATTCTCACACCTGAAATAGGTGATAGCATCCAGATTATGAAAGCTGGAATTATGGAAATCGGTGATATTTTTGTTGTGAATAAAAGTGATAGGCTCGGAAAGGATAGAATCGTTTCCGAAATTAAAATGATGCGTGAACTTTCCAATAAAAAAACAGATTATCAATCCACAATCATCGAAACTGTGGCAAATAAAAATGAAGGCATTGAAAATTTATTCAAAGAAATTTTACTTCATAAAGATTATCTGTATTCAACAAATTTGATTGATATAAAACGCAAAAATCGTATTGAGAAAGAAATAGAAAATATTATCAATGATAAAATATTAGAAGAAATTAGTGCAAAGATGCTTTCGAAAGAAGATATTGCCCAAATTGTGGATAAGGTTTACAATAAAGAAATTGATCCATTCACAATGGCAAATGTTATTATCGAAAATTATATTTCCAAAAACATTATTGATAAAAGGTAAAAAATCATGAAACTAACAATTTTTGAAGATGAAAAATGGCAAAATTTTTTGCCTTTAACTTATACTCGTCCATCTTTTGACCTTAAATGTGGGATTTTAAAGCTGCGTCAGAAAGTGGAGCATTATTTCCCCAAAACAGAATCCACATATCTGATAAGAAAAGAATTGGAAGAATTTTATAAAGAAAGATTTCCGAATAAAGAAGTAAATTCATTACAAAGAGGAATTCATCTTTTCGTTAATGGTAGAATTCTTATTGATGATATAATTGCCCAAAAACTTCACCAACTGCCTATGAATACCGCTCTTTTTCATGAAGATGAGTGCGTTGCTTTTAAAACTATCATAAAAGTAAGTGGCGATTTTTTACCATCAGATATTAAAGAGTTATTAACCCAACTTTCTAAAGAAAAGACCAAAATTAAAACTATGCATCAAATTTGGGAATTAGTGGATTTGAACAAGGATGAAATTTTGAATGATAGTAAAAGGATTTTGCGAGAAAAAATAAATCACATTGTACCGGATTCCTCATACCATCTTGTAAATTTAGATGAAATTTTTGTGGGAAGTAATACTAAAATTGAGCCGAATGTTCTACTCGATGCTTCCGATGGTCCCGTGATAATTGATGATGGAACTACTGTTATGGCAAACACCGTTATAAAAGGTCCGACTTACATTGGGAAAAATTGTCAAGTAAAAATCGGAGCAAAAATTTATGAAGGTGTTAGTGTTGGTAAATTTTCGAAAATCGGAGGAGAAATTGAAGAAACGATAATTCAATCTTATTCAAACAAGCAACATGATGGTTTTTTGGGGCACGCCTATCTCGGAGAATGGGTAAATATCGGCGCCGATACAAATAATAGCGATTTGAAGAATAATTATAGGTATGTAAAAGCGTATGACTATCCGAGTAAGACGTTCATCTCTACGGACCTCCAATTTTTTGGTTTAATTATGGGAGATCATTCAAAGACTGGGATAAACACTATGTTCAATACCGGTTGTGTGGTCGGTGTAGGCTGTAATCTTTATTCTTCCGAACTATTTAGTGGTTTTATTCCATCATTCAGTTGGGGTAAGGGTTCAAAACTATCAGATTATAAACCTAACAAGATATTGGTTACAGCAGATATTGTAAAACAAAGAAGAGGTTTATTCCTTAGTAAAAACGAGGAAAAAATTCTTCACAATTGTTATAATTCATCAAAGCAGTTACGTAAGATATTTAATGGAAGATAAATATGAAAAAAATAGTTGAAGTACGATTTAAATTTGACCGAAGAGCATATTATTCAAACCCCAATGATATTCCGATCTATCTTAATGAATATGTGATTGTTCAGGCAGACAAAGGTGCAGATATCGGGAGAGTTTCCGCTTTCAATATATTTCCTGAGAAAATAAATGCAAAGCGATTTGTAATTTATGATATTATCCGAAAAGCGAATAAAGAAGACATTACTGCCCTTGAAAAAATACGAGAAAAAGAAGAAAATGCAAAAAAAGTATTCCTTAATATTTTGATCAATTTTCCATTTAACATGAAACTAATTGAGTCAGAATTTCAGTTTGATGGCAATAGATTGACTTTTTATTTCATGTCCGAAACGCGGATAGATTTCAGAACTTTTGTTCGAGAATTGGCAAAAGAATTTCGCACAAGGATTGAGTTGCGACAAATTAATTCTCGTCAACAAATGAAGTATCTCGGAGGAATTGGGCGTTGCGGAAGAGAACTCTGTTGCAAGAAGATGAACCTTTATACAAGCAAAGCAAATATTCAAATGGCTAAGTTGCAAAATTTTACTACAACAAATTCAAAAATTACAGGTTTATGTGGAAAAACTCTGTGTTGCCTTGCCTTTGAGCAGGAAGTTTATGAAGAAAAAGCTAAAGATTTTCCTTTAATTGGAGATTTTGTCAAATATGAGAACAAAAATACACGAGTTGTAAAAAATAACTATCTCAAATCCGAAGTAGTTCTTGCTGATGAAGATGGCATGAAATCCTCAATTACTCTTGACAAATACTTAAACCTATTAACCCGAAAAGAAGAGCCTGCTCAATCCAAAGAAAAAATTCAAGAAAAAACCCGGAAAAATAGAAAAAAATCAAATTATTCAAACTCAGAAAAGGATGACTCCGGGCACAAACAAAAACAAAAAAAGGATAATGAAAATGTCAGGCATGTAAAAAAATATCGTAAGCCCCCCAGTAAAACGCCCGTAACTTCAACATCAAAAAAGAGTAAAACCGGAGAAAAAAGAAAGAAAAAATTCAAAAGAAAATTCATGCGAAAACCAAAAACAGAGAAACAGAAAGTTGGAAATATTTTAAAAAAAAATTCCTCTAAATCGGATAATACTGATAATGTAAAACCCCAAAAGAAAAAGAAGTTTACCGGTAAACATTTTTCTTCCAAAAAAACCCTAATCTTTTCCAAAAAAAATATTAATAGAAAAAATGATCACAACAGTAATGAAAGGCGGGACTGAAATGTTTGATTCACAAAAAATGATTGCAAACTTGCCTAATATGATAGACCACACTGAGTTAAAATCCAATTCAGGTGAAAAAAAAATACTAAATCTTTGTAATGAAGCAAAAATGTTTGGTTTTTTTTCTGTTTGCATTAATACTGTTTTTACTAAATTTGCGAAAAAGCAATTGGAGGGAAGTGAAGTTATTGTTTGCAATGTTGTTGGATTTCCGCTTGGAGCTAATACAAGTAAGATTAAAGCGTTAGAAGCCGAAAATGCTGTTAATGATGGTGCAGAGGAAATAGATATGGTCATCAATGTGGGAGCGCTTACCGATAAACGGTACGATTTTGTAAAAGAGGATATTCGGCAAGTAGTGAAAGCAAGTGGCGATGAGCCTGTGAAAGTAATTCTGGAAACCTGCTATCTGACGGATGAGCAGATAATTACAGGTTGCAAATTAGCAGTTGAATCAGGTGCAAGATTCGTTAAAACTTCTACCGGATTTGGTGCATTCGGAGCTTTCCCACAGCATGTTCGTCTGATGAGGGAAACTGTTGGTTCGGAAATCGGGGTAAAAGCCGCTGGTGGTATCAGAAATTTTAAAGATGCTTACAGAATGATAGAAGCCGGTGCAAATCGTTTAGGTACTAGTGCTGGAGTTTCAATAGTAGAAACCGCATCATTGCTAAAGTATTCTTTAAAGTCCTGGCTCAAACCGGAAATTCCTTGTCATATTTGCCCATCGAGATATGCTTCCATCAGCAAACAACCCAAATCAGTTTATACATATTATAAAGAGAAATGTTTAACTTGTGAGCACGCAGAAAAATATAACAAATTTTATGAATGAAGGAGCTAAAATGAATGGCTGGATGGGAAAAATATTAAAAATAAATTTAACTACCGGAAAACAAGAAGAAATCAAAATTGCCGATTCGCTATTAAAAAAATATCTTGGAGGGAGAGGATTGGGCGTGAAACTTTATACTCAATTATGTTTACCGAGCATTGATCCGCTTTCTCCCGAAAATGCTTTGATTTTTATGACGGGTCCTGTTACGGGAACTGTTCTGACTTCCGGCAGATACCAAGTAATATCAAAATCTCCTTTAACCGGCACGATTTGCAATTCCAGCTCCGGTGGTATTTTTGGTGAAAGAATAAAAAGTGCGGGATTTGACGGTTTTATTATTACGGGGAAAGCAGAAAAACCGATTTATCTTCTTCTAACTGAAAATGGATTTGAAATAAAAAATGCAAAACACTATTGGGGAAAAAATACCCACGAAACTCGTGATGGAATAATCAGAGAAACTTTTACTAACGCTTCTGTTGCCTCAATCGGTCCGGCAGGTGAAAACCAGGTGTTGTTCGCAGCTATTATGAATGATAAAGATCGAACTGCGGGGAGAGGCGGAATGGGCACAATAATGGGCTCAAAAAATCTTAAAGCAATCGCTGTCCATGGGATGGAAAAAGTTGCGCCGCGCTATCCCCAAAAATTGAAAAAACTGCTTACCCGAATTGACAGATTAGTTGACAAAAATCCTATTACCGGCAAATCTCTAAAAGTACTTGGAACTTCTGTCTTGGTAAATATTCTAAATTCACATGGAATGTTTCCGACAAAAAATTTCCAATCTGGCGTTTTTAACGATGCCGAAGGTACCAGTGGTGAGAAATTGCAGGAAAGGTTTGTTACAAGCAAAAGTGCATGCTACAAATGTCCAATCGCTTGTGGAAGAGCCACGGCAACTAAAAACAAAAGCGGGGAAGGACCTGAATATGAAACCATGTGGGCTTTTGGTGCACAGCTGGGTAATAGCAACTTGGAGGTTATTGCAGAAGCAAATTATGCGTGCAATGAACTTGGTCTTGATACGATTTCTACCGGAAATACGATTGGTTGCGCTATGGAATTATCTGAACTTGGTGTTCTTCCTCAAAACCTGAAATGGGGCGACTCTGAAAAAATCGTTGATATCGTTAATGACATTGCTTATAAAAGAGGAATCGGGGAAGATCTTGCCCTTGGTTCAAAAAGACTTTCTAAAAAATATAAAAAGCCTAACCTTTCCATGCAAGTAAAAGGAATGGAACTTCCTGCTTATGATCCTCGAGGTGCTTTTGGACAAGGCCTTTCTTATGTTACTTCCAATAGGGGAGGTTGCCACATGCAAGCATATATGATCGGACCGGAAATCCTGGGACAACCAGTATTTATGGATAGATTTTCCTATGACGGAAAAGCGGAAATTGTTGCTCTAATGCAAAATGTTTCAGCATTCGTTGACTCGATGATCTTATGCAGATTTCTTCAATTTCCCTTTGGCATCTCCACTTTTACGGAAATATTAAATTGTGTAACCGGTTATGAATTCACTGATGACGAATTATTGGAAGTAGGCAAACGCATTTTCACTCTCGAAAGAGATTTCAATGTTAAAGCCGGTTTTAGCAGAAAAGATGACATTCTTCCCCAAAGATTTCTTTACGAGCAACTTACTGAGGGACCGTCCAGAAATCAAGTGATCGAATTAGATAGAATGCTTGATGAATATTATTCTATTCGCGGTTGGAACTCAAATGGAATTCCCTTACAAATGACAATAGAGAAATTGAAATTTTAGTATAAAAAGTGGATACATTCATATATTTGGAGAAAAATTGAAAGTAAATTTAGCAGGTTTTAACTTTGATGCAGATCAAATAATTAGATTTTCGAACTATTTGAAATTGAACTGTAAAGACAGCTTATTAAAGGCTGAGTTTGAGAAAATACTTTTTACACCCGAGACAATTTCAGCAGCGTATGCGCGGATCAGTCGTTCAAAAAAATCTGTTGATAAATTACGAGAAAATGCAATTGAAGATATTGAAAAAGCCCGAAAATCCAATCGTATGATTGTATTCGATATGGGACATAGTTCTATAGCAGAACATGCTGTTTTCAATTTCGATATCATCGGGATTTCCCGTTATCTAACTGAATATATTCAACGTACCCGCTTAGCCTCTTATACAGAAAAATCACAGCGATATGTAACCCTTGACGGAGATTTTGTGATACCGTCAGAATTGCAGAACGATGGGGATTTGGAGAAAGAATTTGTTGCTACTGTTCAGAAGCAAAATGAAGCGTATTTTGATATTTATCGAAGCATAAAAACTTATCTTATTTCCAATTCTCACTCAGAGAGTGTAGAGCATTTGGCAGAAAAGGCAAAACAAGATGCCAGATATATTCTTGCCCTTGCTACAAAAACTCAGATGGGCATGACAATAAACGCACGTAGCATTGAACGATTGCTAAAAAGATTATATGCATTAAATATAAACGAGGCTACGGATTTTGCAGATAAAATGTATGCAAAGGTTATGGCAATTGCTCCATCACTGATTCGATATACCAAACCATCCGCTTATGATAAACGCTTATACATTCGAGAAGAGACGGCTGATTTTAACAGCAAAATTGAAAGTGTAACCCACATTGATCATACCGAAGATATTGAAAATAAGATAATTTCGACCTTACTTTTTCGGAAAAATGGAAATGATTTTAGGCAAATTGCCAATAAAGTTCGGCAGATGTCTCATTCGGATAAAATGCGACTGATAAAGAATGAATTAAATGGGCTGGAAACGTGGGATGCACTTCCGCGTGCTTTTGAAATGGGAAATTTCACATTTCAATTGAAGATCAGTTCATCTTGTTTTGCACAATTAAAACGGCACAGATTGGCTTCAATTGTTGAATCGGATTATAATCCTAAATATGGGTTCACAATTCCAAAAACTGTTATCCGATCAGGAAATCAAAAAATATTTGAAAATATTATCAAAGACACAAATCAGCTTTATGGAAAATTGCAATCAAAAAATGTAAATATCAAAAATTATATTTTAACTAACTCGCAAAATAGGATTGTTTTATTCACTTTTAATCTGCGTGAATTATCACATTTTGCTCGCCTTCGTCAAGACAAACATGCTCAGTGGGAAATTCGTGATATAGCAGATAAAATTGTAGCACAATGCAAAGAAATTGCCCCGATTGTAACATCGGCTATTAGTGGAAAAGATATTTTCCACCCGTAACTCAATCATCCCTGATTGAGAACCGTAACCCATCATCCCTGATTGTGATTTAAACAAGTAACACAACAATAGCAAGAGAAATAAGGATATTTTCTCATTATCCTTGACGCTATATAACTTTTAAAATTAATTTCAATTCTTAATATGGAGAAAAGAAATATGCCGGAAAAAGATTTCACAGGACTACAAATCGTTGGATTTTATGAAAACAGTCAACTTTTAGAAACGGGAGTTGAGGAAGGAGACTGGATTGTTGAATATAATGGGGAACCAATCACAAATTCCAATCAAATAGATAATCTTAAAGTGCAGCTCCAGACTTCTCAAAATATAATTTTAACAATAAGAAAAGCAGATGGTGATGAAGAATATTACGAAATTTTACCAGGTGATTTGGGCGTTTACCTTACGGAAGTAAAAAAAAATCCAAAGGTTTTGCCGGATGCAAGGCGTATTGAAAATATTGATAGACTCGAAAAAAAAACAGGGATGGAAAATTCTCTATTCTATTCTATCCATAATATATTTAAGTATTTTGACTTACATTTGGAATTGGAACAAATATTTGTCTTCTCCGCATATCCATTCAGATGTCAATTTGCTTCAATAATTTCAAAAAACGTTTTTGATCCCACTGAAGGATTTGATTCTGCTTCTTTTTTGTTTGATAATTTAGATATTAAATATCGCCAATTTGATACTACTACATCATCTAAGAAAAAAATACATAACGAAATAATAAAAAGTGTTGACAATGATTTGCCTGTTCTTTCAAGAAATTGTTTCAATAATCAGGAGTGGGGGATAATTGCCGGTTATCAAGATAATAAATCCAAATTTTTTACAAGAAGTTTTTTAGATAATACGATTGAATATTCTATTGCTCCGAATTTTCCAAACAAAATTATTATTCTCGAAGAAGTGCCGGACATTTCCTGTTTTGAGGAAAACGATTATGCTGAACAGCACAAGAATTGTCTAATAAAGGCAAACAAGATCATCAATCTTGACAATTTTGGAAAGTTTTTTTTAGGAAACGAAAGCATCAGACAGTGGATAAATTTCTTGGAAAATGAAGAGTATTTTATTAAATTAGATGCTGCGGAATTCGATAAAATTTGTATGAATCACAAAGAAATATTTGCAAATTTTCAAATTAATTGCACTATTGCTATGAATTATTTTGAATCTTTAGTGGATAAATTTCCCGAATCCAAAGAACATCTGAGAAGATTGAAAAAATTTTTCCGGGCTGAATCTAAAATATTATTCGATTGTCAAAAAAAGATTCCATTTATTCACGATAAAGGATTACAAGATATTTGGACAGAAAATGCTAGAAAAAAGCAATCAATTGCTTTGACCAAAATTTTGAAAAAAAACAGGGAAATTCTTGCTGTTTTGGGTAAACTTCCTCTTATTCAATAAATTCAATTTTATATTATTGACACTAATATTACCATTCAAAAAAACGTCCTTACTAAATTAATAATTTAAAATCATTAAAGGAGAAAACTTATGTTCAATACATTATTATTCGCAGAAGGTGGTGCAGATACTACTTCACAAGCCGGTGGTGGAATTCTCGGATTTCTGCCAATTATCATTATGTTCGTCATTCTCTATTTCCTCATTATTCGTCCTCAACAAAAAAAACAAAAAGATGTGGCTAAAATGCGAGATGAATTGCAGAAAAATGAAAAAGTCGTTACAAACGGTGGAATAATCGGCACTATTTACAGCATCAAAGGTGATGTGGTTGTACTTAAAGTGAACGAAGATGTAAAAATCGAAATTCAAAAATATGCAATCGCAAACAAAATTAAATAATTATGATCGAAAAAATTCGGTTTTATGGCGATGAAGTTCTTCGGAAAAAAGCGAAGACTATTGAAATCATTGATAAAAATATTAAGGAAAAGGTTAACAATCTCATCGAAACTTTGGAGTCACGTGATGAGTTTGCTCTGGCTGCCCCACAAGTTGGGTATTCTCTCCGTATGTTTATAATGCGAAATTTGTGGGAAGAAGATCCCAAAAAAGTAAAAACGATGCTTTTTATTAATCCCGAGTTGTTAGAATTCGATGGGATGCTGCATGAACCCGAAGGTTGCTTGAGCTTTCCGGGAATTTTTGAAAAAGTTAAACGCGCTAAATCAATAAAATTTAAAGCACAGGATATTAACGGAAAATGGAAGCATTATACTGCCGAAGATCTTTTTGCTCGGGGTGTTCAGCATGAATATGATCACCTCGAGGGCATTTTGTTTATAGATAAAATAAATCCTCTTAAAAGAAAATTATTGCATGGTAAACTTAAAAAAATTGCTGAAACTACGAAAAATGGTGTGAATATAGGCTAATTTACTAAAATTGATTCAGCAAAATTTTATTTTCAACACTAACAATTCTGCTTCATGAGAAGAATAAAAAATATTATTTTTATGGGAACACCACAATTTGCTGTTCCAACTCTCAAAGCACTCGTTGAAAATAAATTTATTCCAAAATTGGTCATTACTCAACCGGACAAAGAAAAAGGTAGAGGACGAAAAAAATCCTTCTCGCAAGTAAAAGAAATAGCAATTGAGCACAATCTCCGGATTCTTCAACCTGAAAAAATAAATACTAATTCAATCCGAAAAAAAATACAGGATATTAATCCCGATATCATCATTACAGCAGCTTACGGAAAAATACTCGGACGGAAAATACTCGCAATTCCTCGTTTGGGTTGTATCAATCTCCACCCTTCACTTCTACCAAAATATCGAGGACCGTCCCCGATAAATTGGGCTTTGTTCAAGGGTGAAAAACTAACAGGAAATACCGTGTATTTTATGAATGAACAAATGGATGCCGGAGATATAATTCTTCAAAAAAAAATTCCCATTTTACCAACCGAAAATTACGGTTCGCTAATTACGAAAATGAGTGAAGAAGGTGCAAATGACGTTTTAAAAGCAATTTCACTCATAGATACTGAATACGTAAGGAAAATCTCGCAAGATCATTCAAAGGCGTCATATACGAAATTACTCGATAATAATATTTGCAGGATTGACTGGACAAAATCTGCGTTGGAAATTAATAATCTTATTCGCGGACTTGCTCCGTATCCGGCTGCTTTTTCTGAACTTGAAGGGATGAAGATTAAAATTCTAACCGCTCAAGTTATTGATGCTAAAAAATTCAATCCCGGGGAAATAATCAATGTAAAAAAGAATATAGGCTTTACTGTTTCTACCGGCTCGAAAAGTTTACTCATAACGGAAATAAAACCACAGGGAAAAAGAAAAATGACTGCATATTCTTACTCTCTTGGGCATGCTCTAATCGGAAAAAAATTTGATAATGCCAAATAATAAACCCGTTTCCAAAGCATATTTTTTGTGGTTTTCTGCCATTAGTCTTCTGATTTTGATGGTTTTGGTAACTGCATTATGGTATTTCATATCCCCTAGATTACACGAATTTAATCCAGCCTTACCTTTTATTTTACTTTCTGCACTACGCATTTTTTTCTTTATTTTGGTCATCGGCACCATCCTTGTTTTAATGACATCATTATTTGAAAAAAATTTTCTCATTGCAAATTTGGCTGTGAAATTGTTCATTGTTATTGTTTACCCGATGGTAATGATTCTCAGTTCGATATTGCATTTTTCAAAAGAAAAAATTAACGAGTCATTCGTTAGTGTAAATGATTCACTTATCAAAGCCTTGACACCGAGGTGCAAACCCAGTGAGGTAATTATTTTGCTTCCGCATTGCCTTCAAGATACATCCTGCAAACTTCGTATAACGGTTGATCCGAATAATTGCAGACGCTGCGGGAAATGCACGATAGGTTCAATCCTTTCTCTTGCCGAACAATACAAAGTGGAAGTTTTTATCGCTACCGGTGGTACAATTGCCAGACGGATAATTCAGCAAACTCGACCAAAATTAATAATTGCTGTGGCTTGCTATCGTGATCTCGTTTCAGGGATTCAAGATGTGTTTCCCCTTAAAACATTTGGAATTTTAAATATTCTTCCTCATGGTCCGTGTGTTGATACAACTGTTGAGGTGGGAAAAATTGAGGAAGCTTTACGAAAAGTTGTTAAAATGGATTAAATAGTGTTCATCCGCAAACTCGCATTTTTGAAATGATTCTCCGAATGTGATTCGACGCAGATAAACACTGATTATGCTGATGAACGCTGATATTACATTTTTTACAAAAAAAATTTATCTTGCGAAAATCGGTTTTTTCAGCGTGATGTTGTTTATCACATTCATCTGCGTCGAATCCCTACTTTACGGACAGACTCTAAATATATTCGTGAACCTAAGAAAACTTAAGTGAATCCCCCAACTTGTAAACAAAACAATCAAAACTATGAAAAAGTTCTCTTCGATTTTTAAATTTATTTTTCTTATCTCAATTTTTTTTCTTTTTTCATCTCGTCTTTCCGCAGAAAAATTTCACCTGCTTTTTCTCTCGAACACAAAAAAAGATTCGCTGATGATTTCTCAAACCGATTCTTTAATTGAAAATTCCAATAATCTTGTGTGTATTTTTGCCAAATTTCAGAAAGAACTAAAATTTCCGCATGAAATAGTTTTTTTTAATCCCAAACTATTTGATGATTTAGTTGATAGCTCCGAGATAAAATATCCCCCGATTATTTGCTCCAATGTTCGCAATAAAGCAGATTCCAGCCTGTTTCGATTTGAACCATATAAAATTGTTGAATTGTCCGACACGATGAAAATTGGAATCATTTCACTTGTTACACCCGATTTTCCCCACCTTTTCCCAAAATCATCCGAGCAATTTTCTTTTCGTTTGAATATTTTTGACTGTGCAAAAGAGGTAATTGCTGAATTAATAAAGCAAAATGTGAATTTCATTATTGCAAATAATTTTCTTGGGAAATACCTCAGCAAAGAACTTAGTTTAAGAATTCCGGAAATTGATTTTACTGTAGATTCATTTGAGAAAATACCAGAACAATATATTCGGAAAACATATAATAATAGGGGAATTCTCTTGCTGAATTACGATAAATTTTCTTGGTTAGA
This sequence comes from Candidatus Cloacimonadota bacterium, assembly GCA_034661015.1. Taxonomy (NCBI): domain Bacteria; kingdom Pseudomonadati; phylum Candidatus Cloacimonadota; species Candidatus Cloacimonadota bacterium. Next base: position 898 of record JAYEKN010000116.1, on the reverse strand, counting down.
ATTTGTTGTTGACATTCATCAGGACAAGTAAACCGGATTACAGTATTTCAGAAATAAGTTTCTTTGATAATTTTGTAAAACTTGCTTATCTAAAGAGTATCATTTTCTTCACCATTGTTTTCTCTGCTGTTTCTATTTTATAGAAATAAACTCCTTGAGCAACTTGTTTTCCCTGCTCATTTTTCCCTTCCCAGATAGCAGAATATTTCCGTATTCCGTATTCCGTAATCCCGTTTTCCGTTGCTTTTAGCGTTTTAACTTTTTGCCCTTTTATATTGAATATTTCGATTTGCTGATTTTCGGCTATGGGGGATTTTGTGGTGAAGGAGATTGTAGTGGAGGTGGCGAAGGGATTGGGAAGATGCGCCATGCTTTTCAACACGACTTCGGGTTTGCAACTTTACATTCCGATTCGAACACCAATGGATGGCGGATAAGCCTACCCCGTAAAATACATTTTGTTGTCTATTTCTACAGGGTCTGGATTTTTTAGGAATTCGAATCACGCCATTTTTTTTGGCTGGACTTGGGTTGCGACAAAATTAAAATTTTATTATACGTTTTACCGCCTTTTGCTTATCATCCACAACTAACTTGGCAAAATAGGCTCCGTTGGACACCGGATAGCCATGCCTATCTAATCCTTTCCAGTTTGCATGAAAATTGCCGGGAGAGGAATAGGCATCTAAAAGCGTTATAACCTTTTGCCCTTTGATATTGTAAATTGTTAGATTTACGATTCCGGTTTGGGGAAGTTGAAAAGAGATAACAGTTTCATTGCGAAAAGGATTGGGTGCCGAGGTTAATCTTATTCTTTCATTCATCGGTTCTTCTCCGACGGCATATCCCGGCCACTCATAGGCTCCCATATCTACTGTTTCCCCGTAGATTCTGGGAT
>JAYEKN010000115.1 GCA_034661015.1 Candidatus Cloacimonadota bacterium | reverse complement strand
TCAAGTAAAATATATTCTTCATCCTTTTTACAACTCATCCCCTAACCCCTTCTCTTCAAAGAGAAGGGGAACTTTTGTCTCCCTCTCTCCGCCAGCTGGCGGAAGGGTCGGGGTGAGGTCGAAAAATCATAGTTTACGGATGGACACCAATTAATGAACCATTATAGATGGGTAAAAGGCAAATCGTGGCGGATAAGAAACCCTCGTAAGCCGTTTTGAAAATTTCAATTTTTTTTCAATCTATCAAACTGCGAATCTGGTTACTTTGATGCATCCTTTGAATTTTTGAAACAAATTGTAAATGTAGTCCCACCTCCATTTGCTTTTGACACTTTCATAGTTCCTTCGATTTGATCAGTCAATCCGGTAATTAATTCCATGCCGAGAGTGGAAGGATTTTCCAAGTCAAAATTTTCACCGATTCCAACCCCGTTGTCGCTGATTGCCAATTCTATTTCTGTATTTTTTTGGGTCATTGTAACAGTTAGTTTGGGAAATTTTACACCTGCGAAGGCGTGCTTAAAAGCATTTGAAACAATTTCATTGATAATCAAACCGCAGGGAATTCCCAAAATAATATCCAAATAAACATTCTCCACATTTATTTCCAGCTCTAATTCATTTTCCAGATCGTGATAATGTGAACTGTATATTGTTTTGACAAGTTGATTTATATAATCACTAAAATCAATGTTAGCAAGGTCGGTTGATCTGTATAATTTTTCATGGATCATTGCCATCGAACGAATACGATCTTGACTTTCCGATAGAGCTTTACGGGCTTCTTCGTTATCAATGGAATTTGCTTGAAGGCTCAACAGACTGGACACAACTTGCATATTATTTTTCACGCGATGAAATATTTCCTGCATCATAACTTCTTTTTCACGAAGTGCTTTTTCAATTTTTTTTTGTATTTCTTTTTGCTCAGTAATATCTCTGGCGATTCCTTGAATACCGACAACTTTTTTATTTTCGAATATAGGTCTAAGCTTATTTGAGAATATGTGTTGCTCACCGTCTTTTGATTTAACAAGAGTTTCATAGCCTACTGTTTTGCCTTTTTTAACCTCATTGTATTTGTTCATGGAATTGGCTCTATCAGCCTGATCAATTAATTTGAGGGATTGAAAGCCAACGAGTTCTTCCTTACTAAAACCTATTAGTTTTTCAAACTGATTATTAACAGAAATAAAATTTCCTGTTTTATCAGAAGTCCAGATCATATCACTGGCATTTTCAAAGAGATCACGAAATTTCTCTTCACTTTCTTTTAGTTGCTGTTCAGCCTTTAATCTTTGGACAACATCGGCTACGGTGTTTGCTACAATTTCCAAAATTTTAAGATCATTTTGGGTGTAAGCGTTTTTATTTTCGTAACTCTGAACCGCTATTACCCCGATAATTTTTTCATCGCTTTTCAAAGGTGAACCCATCCAAACTTTACTTTTCCAATTAGCATTTAGAAGTTTCCCTTGGGCAATCATTTGATTTCGGTCGGTTTCTGTTAGAAGTAAAGATTTTCTCGTTCGGATAACAAATGCAGTTAATCCAGTCCCAAGTTCTTTGGGTTCAGGTGTTTCGGTTTTTACTTTATCTTTATAATAGGGTATATTGATAATATTTGTTTTATTGTCATATAAGGCTACATAAAAATTATCGGCTGTAATTATTTTTTTCAGATTTTTATGAATTAGGGCGAAAAGATTTTTGAGATCATTCGTTTGAGAAATTGCATTTACAATATTATATAAAACCTTTTGAGTTATTTCTGCTTTTTTCTGTTGAGTAATATCTTCGGTCAGAATTACTACTTGTTTCACTGCCCCCTTATCATTTGTAAGAGCATATAAGTATTGTGAAATGATTTTGGGTTTATCGAATGACATTTTTTTTATTTCTATTTCCGGAATAAAGAGTCTCCCACCTGAAGCGTAAATTTTATTTATTTTATTTTGATCTTGTTTGGGATAAACAAACTCTTTATCGGAGATTGATTTTGATTTTGATTTTTCTTTTCCTGATGAAGTTTCGGGAGAACCCCATATTCTTTCCCACGCTTTATTAGAATGCAACAGCAAACCCTTTTTATCTCTGATGGATATACCGATAGGGGAATTTTTGATCACAGCAGATAAAAGATTCTCACTCGTCTTCAATTTATCGGTTAATTCTCCTCGTCTCTTCATTTCGGTAATCAGATCTTGAAAATTAAGAGTATTTTTAAAAGCAGATGTAGCAAAAGTGGCAAAAGTCTCTGCGAGAGTTATATCCTCTTGTGAAAAATCTTTATCAAATCGATTGATACACATTGCTCCCAAAACCTCGTGTTCACTGATAAAAGGAAGGGCAATTACTTTTTCGTTAGCAGATTCGGGTGTATCCGGAATTTGAGTTCCGAGTTGTACAGTAAGTGGCTTGTTGAAGATCAAAATTTTTGCAGCGGTTACAGATTTCCCAGTAAAGCTATTTTCAAGATCCAATTCCGTAGCAAGAATTTCGTCTCTGTAATCAGGGTCAATTACAACGATAGGTTTTAAGATATTTTGATGCCTATCAAGACTATAAATACCACATCCATACCCATCCATTACTTCGAGAGCAGTCTCTGCAATAAGCTGCAAAATATCATTTAGTTCTGTTTCTCTGTTTAGGTTTTTTGCCACGTGAAATAACTTCTTCTGTATTTCAGTTTTTCTTTTTAGTAAATTTTCCGCTTTTTTCCTGCGAAAATTATTATAAATTAAAGCAATAATAAAGCCTATTAAAATAAATATTATAGTCAAAACTGACCAAATTAATATTTTGTAGGATGAATAAAAAGTAACAGGCTTATTTATGATGGTGCTTGCTTTCGGAAGTCGCGATTCCGGAATCCGGAATTTTGTGAGCTGATCATAATCGAACATTGGTACGTTTGGGCTTTCCGCCACAACTGGAATCTTTTCTGCATCTTCGCCGTTAAGAATTCTGAGTGCCAAATCGGCTGCTGTTTTTCCCTGTTGGAAACCACTGGTAAGAATTCCACCAACTATCCCTAACCCAAGTTGCATGTCCCACAAAGAATATACTGGTAATCCATAAGAAGATAGAATTTTAATAGATTCTTGAATCGTGAATGTTGCGCCGGTTGGATCTTGAAAAAAAGATAATTCCAAAATGGCAGAATTTGCGGGTAAGTTTTCCAAAGAGTCTCTCAACTGAGATTCTGTCAATTCTGCAAATTCGATAAATTTTATATTTGGTAGGTTTAGTTCGGAAACGGCTTTTCTGAATAGTTCCGAATTGATTCTGCCGGTTGGAGTAACATCAGATATTCCAACAATCTGAGATAGGTTTGAATGTAGGTCAATAATTAATTTAAGCGTTCCTTTCAGATCACAGGCTTCGGCTACTCCGGTAATTTTGAGTTGACCCGTAATGAGTGAATCGGAATAGTTGTTAATACCACAGAACACAATCGGAACTCCCGGAAAAATTTCCATTCGGTACTTTAAAAGAAAATCAAATGCATTGTTATCCGAAACAATTATTACATCGGGTTTATTAGCATGATATTTTTTCAAGAATAATTGTCTGAGGGTGGGAAATAAATCCGCAGGATCGTTACGTTTTGTGTCTAAATATTCAACTTGAGTGTTTATATCAAGGTCGGATTTGGATAGGGCAGACTGAATTCCGGAATTTATATTTTCCACCCAAGGGTAACCGGGATGATAGGAGTGAATTATCAGGATATTTCGAGCAATTTTGGGAGTACTTGCAAATAAATTCCCGCTTAGAAATAATACGCTAAATATAATTGAAAAAATAAGTAGGCGCTTTTTTAATCGTGTAAAATAAACGTTCATATAATTCCTTTTT
>JAYEKN010000114.1 GCA_034661015.1 Candidatus Cloacimonadota bacterium | reverse complement strand
AAGATCATCTGGGATGGGAAAGACAGATATGGAAACGAAGTTTCGCCGGGCACGTATTTCTACAAACTGGAATATGGCAAAAATGCTGTGGTACGAAAGATGGTGAAGGTGGGGGAATGAAATTTAGAAATTGATTTCGGATAATCTTTCTTCGCACCCACTAAAAATTTTTGGTTTGCTTGCACCCTCAATCCATTTCACCAGTTTTATTTTGTTATCTGCTATTTCCAAATTAGTTATGCCGTCCGTATATAATCCACAGCCGGAATTAAAATAACAGGGAAGAGGTTTATTTACTGGTTCCAACTCCACTATGTTTCGATTCTTTCTTTTTTCTTCTCTAATTTTATTCTTTATTTCCCGTATCTTTTCACGATTTTTCCTAATGGTAGTTTTACTTGTTCTGCTAAATTTTATTTCAGATTTCAATTTTTCAATTTTCTCTTCTAATCTACAAATAGAGGATTTTGCAGCGAATATGGCTCGATGCGTATGACCGCAAATCAAAATTACTTTATTCTTTTTTGCCCAGCTATACATGATTTTTTCGTAATCGTTTGTGATCTGTGATTTTGTCGCTGCCGGATGACCATAAAATCCCAAAAATTTTATGAATGGTTCGAACGTTTTGAATATTCCCCGAACAAAAAATTTACTGACCCAGCTCATTTTATCCGATTCCACATTGCCCTGGTGCCCGTGCACGAGCATAATTATCGCATCATCATTTTGAAATTTTAATTTGAGTGCTTCCGGTGCCCCACGATTCGAAACCGGATTTTTCATAGTCGGATCAGGTGCAGATTGCCATTGAAGGTCATGGTTGCCGAATATTCGAATGATGCGTTCGTTTTCAAATGATCGCAATTTTTTATATACGGAATTGTTGTACCTTATTTTTACTTGTTCCAGATCAAATTGCCACAGTTCTTCAATATCACCCAGCAAAATTATTGTGTAATCATTTTTTTTATAAAACGAAAGAGCCGTTAGAAGAATTTCTTCATTATGGTGAAAATCATCTGCAGGTCCACCATCGCCAAGATGCAGATCGCTGAAAATGGCTAATTTTTTATCGGAAATATTAAGAGATTGAGTATCTCCACTTTTCCATAATCTTGTCAGAATTTTATACGTGATATTTTTATCTTGAGCCATATTTTTGTTTTTCTATTTTATTCCTTGTAAACCGGAAATTTGAGATTTTCCGTTTTGGACAAACAGGTTGCGTTGCCACATGCCGTTTCGGAGAAACGGATTACGGATTGAAAAACCGAGTCGTGTCTAAAAGAGTGACGCGACTCGAGTTTTTCGTGTAATTCGCAGACATTTTTTTTATATTCTATTTTCCATCATTTCTGTTCTTCCCAAAAATTATAGGGACAAAGAAACAATATTTTCTCATCGCCAAATTGATTCCATTGCTCTATTGTGTTGGAAACTCTATTCAGTTCGTCGGGCAACTTGGTTTTAGTAAAAGAAACTAAATTTGAATTGAAGCTTATTTTTAACATTGCCGGAGAAGATTTGGGAAATTTTACGAGCTCAATTTCTTTCTCGGGGTCTATTTTGCAAAGTTTTTTCATAGCTCTTTTTGCTGTTTGCAGCCCACCCAATTCATCTACTAATCCAATTTTTTTTGCACTTTTTCCGCTCCAAACCCGCCCCTGAGCAATTTTATTAATTTCATCATAATCCATTCCTCTACCTTCAGCCACACACCCGATAAAATCACGATAGGAATGCTTTATGCTTTTATGAATCAGATTTTTCTCGGCTTCTGTCATCGGTCTGCTCGTGGAAGCAATATCAGCATGTTCCCCCTTTTTTACATAATCCCAATTGATATGAATTTTTTTATACAATCTGGTAAAATTGGGGATGATCCCAATAACACCGATAGAGCCGGTAATTGTTGAAGGCTCTGCAATTATCGAATCTGCATAGCAGGAGATGAAGTAACCGCCGGAAGCTGCGGCGCCGGACATTGAAACCACGACCGGTTTTGCATTTTCACCTTCACGGCATTTTTCCATTTCATGGGCAATAATATCGGAAGCGATGGCAGAACCCCCACCGCTATTCACCCGCAAAATTATTCCTTTTATAGACTTGGATTCTCTTGCTTCTTTAATAGCTTTGGCCATTGATTTTGATCCGATCGTGCGTCCGGGCTGTCCGTTACCGGTATGAATAAAACCTGAGGCATAAATTATGGCAATTTTATCTTGATGATTATCGCTCCAATCAGTTCTGAAATAATTCTGTTTGTGCTCTTCTACTATCTTAACTTCTCCGAAATCTTCTTTTATCTTATCTTCGAGCTCATCCTGGTACAATATTCCGTCCACAAGTCCATTTGTCTTTGCATCCTGTGGGACATAATAAGGTCCGTTATTGACCCATTCTTCTGCTTTTTCTTGCGAAATATTTCTTCCGCTTGAGATCATCGAGATCATTTCTTCATACAAATTATCAAGAAGACATTCATATACTTTGCGTTCGGCTTCGGTCATATGATCTTCCGAGAACATGTTTCCGGCAGTTTTAAAATCGTGGCTGCGGAAATTTATCACATCTACCCCCAAAGTATCCAAAAGGTCTTTGATATAAGGGCTGGAAACGGACAAACCTTTCAGATCAATTCCGCCGCTCGGGTGAAGATAAATTTTATCTGCAACAGAAGCTGCCAGTACGTAGTTCATGTTTGAAGCATATTTATAATAAAAAATTATCTTTTTCCCGGAAGATTTGAAATCAAGCAACGCAGTGCTAATCTCCTGAAAAGTAGCCATACTTGTAACAATATTTCCTGATTGAAAAACGATTCCGGTAATTTCATCATTATTTTTTAATTCGGTTAAAGTAGTAAGAATTTCTTCTAAGGTTTTACCATCTGCGGAAACTATTTCAATCGGACCAAATTTTGTAGAAGGAAGCTGATCCGCAATAATTCCATCTAATTTGTAATCGTAGATTTTATTCTTTTTGGGTTTAAAAAAATAATTTTTGAAAGTTTTGTCGGAAATTTTTGTATAGATAAATCCGTGATAATCTTCTCCTGTTTTAAATAAACTCGATCCTATTTGGAAGTGGGAAAAATTTATATTGATTGATGCCGAATATTTTTTATCCTCAAAATTATAGGTTGTTTTGAAAGCAAATCCATTAACCGGTTTTACTTCAACTCCAAGAATTTTATTTTCCCATTTTTTTTTATCGAAACTCATATCGTAGGAAATCGTCAAGCCGTCCCAAAAATTATTACCAATCGAGATCGGTCTTAAACCAAACCCCAATGTTCCGTTGCGAGAATCTGAAAAATATTTCTGCCCGTTTATACCGACCGAGAAGAAATCCCATGGACGATAAAGGGATGAAAATTTAAAGCTACCATTTTTGAATTGATCGTTCTCCCAAGTATAATCGGAACCGAAAAACAGATTGATTCCTTTTACATCTTGCCCTACAGCCAATGTATGAGTGTAACTGTCATTGTACTTTTGATAGCAATATCCGAGGTTATCAAGATTGAGGAAAAATTTTTGGTGTTTATCAATTTTTTCATTTGAAAAAAACTGGACAAAACCCACACCACCTGCGTTTCCAAAGCCGAGAGCAGCTGGGTTGATCTCTGTGGCAAAAATACCGTCTGTATTTGCTACGGAAAAAGTGGAGAAATTATTTGCATTTACAATTGAGAAAGTTGTTAAAACAATAACGAATAATACCGTTATTTTTTTCATTTTCTACCTCCGGGTAGTTTGATTTTTCCCAAATGCTGATAACTGCAAAATATTGTAAATGTTTTTGAAATTTTTTATCTTTTATTGCCAAAGTTTTATTTGCGTGAATGAGATAATTTTTGA
>JAYEKN010000113.1 GCA_034661015.1 Candidatus Cloacimonadota bacterium | reverse complement strand
GCGTTCACGCCCTTATAAAAAACTTTTTGGAGTGCAACATCCGTGATGTTGCAGTGTTGTATAAAATATCACGGATATTTTACTCCAAAACGCCATAAATGGCGTAAGATAATTTGTCCGATTTTTTACCTATCCGTAAACGGATAGGCTATTTTTTTTGGTGAATTCGTGGCTATTTTTTCACATTTCCTAACCTGTGAAATGCCTTTATCTGTTTTATTTCACCGGGTCACAATTCACAATTCACAATTCACAATTCACAATTAAAAATTCCCTTCTCCCTTTTCCCATTTCCCCTTTTTTTTATCAATCGCTTTCAACGAAAAAAATGTTTTCCGGTTTTTTTTCATAAGGTAGCTTCGCAACCTTATGCTATTCTATTTAGAGTCTGTCCGTAAAGGAAAATCTTGAGTTAAGTTCCGTTTTTTTGAAATTGACTTAAGTTTTTCCAACTCACAAATATAACGCTAATTAACTTAATGTATAATTCTTTCAATTCGTCACGGAATGGTCCGTGACGTCTCGAAAAGGCTACTTTACGGATGGACACTATTTAATCTTTACTACTTTTTTTATAGAAATATAATTTTCACATTTCATTTTATAAAAATAAATTCCACTGTTTACCGATTTGTTCAAGTCATCCCGTCCAAACCAAGTATATGAATGATTTCCTTGTGCCAATTCTGTATTTACAAGAGTTTTAACTTTTTGTCCTTTCGAATTATAGATCTCAATTACCACATTCGCTCTCTTTTCCAAAGAGAAAGAAATGATAGTTTTCGGATCGAAGGGGTTGGGATAACAGGAAAATAATTTATTAATTTTACCACATTGCGAATTGATAGCATTAATGATCGTTACTTCAACAGGTTCGGAAGGATTTGATTCATAGCCATCATAAAGAGCAGTTATATAATATTCATAATTCCCGGACTCAAGCGAAATATCAAAATAAAAATTTGTAGTATTGTTATTGATGAATTCACCGTTCCGATAAACATTAAAACTTTCCTGAGTCGTATTTTGACCCGGCGGAGACCATTGAAGCACCACATCATTATTGTTAATCACAATTCCGGTTAAATCAAGAGGGATCGGCAACACGACGTCAACTTCAATTTCATTAGATGGTTCAGATTGACTATCTGTATAAATTGCGATTACTTTGTAAGTGTAATTACAATTCGCAAGTGCTTCATCAGTATATTCCGGAACGAATCCTTCGATTTCTGCAATTTCCTCATCATCTCGGTAAACTTTAAATCCTACGAAATCTCGAATACTTGAACTTGCCATAGACCAATTAAGTTCCACATTGTTATCTTGCACAACTTCTCCGGATAAGTCAGCAGGAGGAGTATTCGTCTCAAAATCCAAATCGGTTAACGCCTTGATGCAAAAATTTCCGGTTTGAGGATATTCGATTGAATTGTCATTATAAAAATCATACCAGACACCATTTTGCCTATAATAGCTTTCATTCGGGTTTGCGGTTGAGTTAACGATAGTTCTATAACTTGCTCCGAGCAAAACCGGAACATCCGAAGTTCTGTCAAAAGTATGTCCACCGGAGGAGAATTCCACATAAACATAAAAATCTTCTTCACCATTTAGAGAAACAGAATTTTCCAGATCAATAGTATGCAAACCGCGGTGTTCAATATTTCCGGAGAATTCCTCAAGGAGGTCTGTTAATTCATTATTTTCAAAACTATCGTATATTTTAACAGAATAATTAACATCGTCGGTGGCAGTGAAAAAATTCACGGCTTTAATTATTTCCTGATATTCTGTTACAAAAGCATTAAATGCTTCTGAATACTCTGTTTTCACATCTCGTGCACCATGATAATCGTGATAATAAACATTTTCGTATTGCAATGGTTCAACATTATACATGGACACAGCACCCATTTCATAATTTTTACAAGAATGCTTATCGTAGTATGAAATCCAAAAATATCCACCATATCCCCAGCCGGTTCCCCAGCTGTTCTTCACAATCCAAGCGCCTGGTTGAGGTGCTTGTGTAACTCGGTTATCATCCCAACCGATAATCGTTACGGAATGATTTGGATCAAGCGAACTTGAAGCGGGTTGATAATGTTCATATTCATTATTCATAAATGCACCATCATAACATATACAGGTTGCGATAGCACCTTCTTGCATAATTTGATTTTTTATTATGTTGATTCCCTCCAGCTCTTCACTGATTGTGTACCAATTTACATCTCTCGGATAAAAATAGTGATAAGTGTCTGATCTTCTTAGGGGTGAACTGCTATAAGATTGCCCGTCAATATCGCGAACTGCACCCTCACAGCGGGAAAGATAGGCTGTAGAAACATAGTAATCTCCTCCCTGATGAACCTCCAATCCGTTACCTGTGGGTGGATCCAAATCTTCATTAAAATGCTGATTAAATCCGTTCCACCAATCAAGGTGATACTCGGCTAAATTCGGTTCTCCGGTTTCTCCCGCTTCTTCCCAAGCATTTGTTAGAAGCAGATTGCTTTCCATAGTTGCCATAGTTCCGAATGTCCAACAAGTTCCACCTTGCTGATTTTTTACGGATGTAACATAATTTTCACCGCTAACATCCCGCAAATCAAAAGTAGCGGGAGGATCTGCGAATAATAACGCTACATTAAATATAAGCAAAATTAATATCATTTTTTTTATTTTCATTTTTTTCCTTTTCGTTTATTTTTTTTATAATCTTATCTTGTGGGTTTGTCTTTATGCTTTTCGTAAGTTGTCGATCCATTGAGCCATTCGGATTTATCTAACCAACTTTTTGGATAGCCGACTTCCTGAATCATTTTCTCGGGTGAATTGACATAGCCATCATCATAACGAGCTACAAGTGTCCAAGCGAACTCCCACCAATTCTTCACAACTTGATTGGCTTGATTTTTACAGTATGTAGTAAAAAGTTCCCTTGCTTTTTCGGAAGCTCCTTTCGTAACAAGAAGGGTCGTGCAAGCCATTGCCGGCATTATGATAATCAAGTTAAGAATGATTAGAATTATTATCGCTTTCATCATTAGAGTTCTCCTTTTAAAAGTGCATAATATTTCGTAAAAATAAAAATATATAAATTAGAGTCAAGATATTTTTGATTTTTCCCGAAATTGGAAACTTGAAACCTATAATTTATTGCATAATTTTCATTCTCTTTCGGAAATACAAATTCGATCGGGTTACGCTTCTCCAAATCATATTTCCCCATTTAGGAACAAATTAATTGCTAGTATATTTTCAAAATACTTTACATAAAAATCTCCGAAAATAATGTTTCCAACAAACATTTACATAGGAGAACAATGCATATAAAAATTAAAGAGAACAGAAATTTTATGAAGTCTAACTTTAGGGATGATTTGGATATAAAAACTGATCAAGAAATGGGAAAACCTCAACCGGCACTTCAAAAACCCTACGGAAACGAGGAAAAAATTATACTTCCCGAACCAACTGAATCCGTATTGATGCGGAACAATCTTTTTCTGGCAATAAAAGAACGCAAGAGCAGAAGACATTTTTCTCCGGAATATCTCAGTTCGAACGAACTCTCCTATTTGCTGTGGAGCACGCAAGGAGTAAAAAAAATCATCCGTGACGGATATGCTTCTATCCGAACTGTCCCCTCGGCAGGTGCCAGAAATCCTTATGAAACTTATCTTGTTATAAATCGGGTGGATGGAATAAAAAAAGGAGTTTATCGGTATCTTCCTTTGGAGCATTCACTCATTTTTCTTTTTGAGAACGAAAATATTAAAGAGCAACTTAAAAAAGTTGGGCAATCATTTATTAGCACCGGAGCAGTCGTGTTTATCTGGACTTGTATTCCGTATCGAAATGAATGGCGATATTCTATAATGGGGCATAAACCCATGCTGCTCGATGCCGGGCATATTTGCCAAAATCTCTACCTTGCCTGCGAATCCATAAATTGCGGAACCTGTGCCATTGCCGCCTATAATCAGACAAAAATTGATAATCTTTTGAGGCTTGATGGTGAAGATGAATTTGTGGTTTATCTTGCTCCTGTGGGCAAAAAAGATCCATCTGAATAAATTTTGTGCATCCTTAAACTCCAAAAAGTGGATTTTGCGTAAAATCATGAAAAAAAATTATGTATTCAAAGATTTTATTTCTGGGTAAAAATCTTCATTCAATATCGGCAATCACGGTGGAATAAGCGAAGAAAAGATGTTTGTTCCGTTGATAGTGATAAATACGTGATTGGGATTTTTTTGGTAAAACTTGACTCAAAAATCAGATTCTCGGTTTTGTAGCATTAAATGAACTAACGGTTCTACCTTATGGCTCTGGTGCTTATAAGGTCAAAATAATAAACGATAAAATGTGGTGAGCCGTTGTTGCTCGCCTTTTTTATTGGAGGTGAAACATAGCTAAATATTACAAAAGAAAAAAAAAATTCTTCAAACGGGTAAACGATCAAATTCGAGCACCCAAAGTAAGATTGATTGGACCGGAGAAACAAGCATTCGGTATTGTTCCAATTAACGAAGCGCTTCATAAATCACGGGAATTCGATCTGGATCTGGTAGAAATCGTACCGGATGCAAAACCTCCCGTGTGTAAAATGATCGACTACAGCAAATTTCTTTATGACCAAAAAAAGAAACGCAAACAGCAGCATAAAAAGCAAAAGGCCACTCAACTAAAGGAAATTAAATTTCGCCCGAACACTGATGCCCACGACTATAATTTTAAAGTGAAACATATTATGGAATTCCTCGAAAAAGGAAATAAGGTAAAAGTTACAATTCGTTTTCGCGGAAGAGAAATGGCACATCAGGACCTTGGGATAGAATTAACAACGAGAATAGCCGAAGAACTCAAGGAATATGGAAAATTTGATTCACCCCCCAAGATGGAGGGCAGATTTCTAATTGGTTACATTGCACCAAAGAATTAATTTTATATTTTTACAAATAACAATATTCGTATTCCTGATTTTTTCTAACCTATAAGATCAATTTAATATAAAATTTAAAATAGTAGATAGGAGATATAATGCCAAAAATAAAAACAAGAAAATCAGCAGCAAAAAGATTTCGTAAAACCGGTGGAACCAAAATTAAGCGCAACAAAGCTAATAGAGGGCACTTTATGGAAAAAAAATCCAGTAAACAAAAATCCAACCTGCGGAAAGGCTCTTACATAGCCAAAGCCGATGAAAAACGTGTAAAAAAAATGTTGTCTTAAAAATTATTCAATATAAGGAGAAATAATTATGCCACGCGTAACAAATAAAGTAGCTTCAAGAAAAAGAAAAAAAAGGTTATTAAAACACGCCAAAGGTTTCAGAGGTGGAAAAAAATTATTTAGAAATGCCAAAGAGACTATTGAAAAGGGTTGGCAATATTCTTATCGTGACCGAAAAGGAAACAAAAGAAACTTCAGGCGATTGTGGATCACCAGAATAAATGCAGCCGTGCACGAACACGATTTAAGTTACAGCAAATTCATCTACGGGCTAAAACTTCTGAAAATTGATTTGAACCGAAAAACTCTTTCGGAACTTGCAATTAATAATCCCGATGATTTTACTCAGATAGTTGAATCAGTAAAACAAAAATTGGAAAACACCCAATAGAATTGTGAAAAAGCGAATATACGAAATACTGCTTTCAGCTCAGAATGAGATTCCTGCCAGTAAAAATGGTAAGGAATTAGAAAATCTTCGGGTAAAATTTCTCGGGAAAAAAAGCGAACTAAAGTCCTTACTTTCTAAAATCGGGACTCTCTCTGCTGAGGAGCGCCCCCAAATGGGAGAATTGCTCAACAAAACCAAAATCAAAATATCATCATTAATTGTAAATCAAAAATCCTTATTGGAAAAAAACGAACTGGAAAAATCAACACAAAAAGATAAAATTGATGTAACTCTTAGCGGACGACCCTTGAATGTCGGTGCAAATCATCCCTTACTAAAAATATGGGATGAAATAGAAGATATTTTTATCGCCCTTGGTTTTGAAATCGCAGACGGACCTGAAATCGAAACCGAATACTATAATTTTGATGCGTTAAATACACCCGAAGGGCATCCTGCTCGTGAACTTCAGGACACCTTTTATTTGAAGAACGGAAACCTGCTTAGAACCCAAACTTCTCCGGTGCAAATTCGGATTATGGAAAAATATCCACCCCCAATCCGAATCATTTCTCCGGGACGATGTTACCGAAAAGACAAAGTTGATGCTTCCCACTCACCCGTTTTCCATCAGGTGGAAGCACTCGTTGTGGATAAAGGCATCACTTTTTCCGATCTGAAGGGAACTCTGGATGCCTTCGTGAAAATGATGTTTGGGAGTAATATCCGATCTCGGTTCCGCCCTCACTTCTTCCCTTTTACAGAACCCAGCGCCGAAATAGATATTCTTTGTGTGAATTGCAAGGGGAAGGGTTGTAAATTATGTAAAAATACCGGCTGGTTGGAAATGGGCGGAGCAGGAATGGTAGATCCGGCTGTCTTTGAAAACGTCAATTATGATGCCGAAAAATATACAGGATTTGCCTTCGGACTGGGGATTGACCGCATAGCCATGCTCAGATATGGTATTTCCGATATGAGAATTCTCTTCAAAAATGATTTGAGAGTTCTAAAGCAGTTCGTTTAACTAATTTTTTCTCATAGGAGAATTCTTGAAAATAAGTTATAAATGGTTAAAAGAATTTTTAGATATTGACCTGCCAATTGATAAATTTTGTGATAAACTCACCATGTTTGGCGTGGAAGTCGAAGAATTAATTCGAATTGGTGAGCAGTACGATAATGTAGTTGTGGGTTTCGTTTTAGAAGCAGAAGTTCACCCGAACGCCGATAAACTCACTGTTTGCAAAGTTGATGTTGGGGATGAATTACCGCTTCAAATAATTTGTGGCGCTCCGAATGTTGCAAAAGATCAATTTGTTCCGGTTGCCAAGATTGGAGCTATTATTGGTGATACTGTTCTCAAAAAAGTAAAACTCCGGGGTTTAAAATCCTTCGGAATGATCTGCTCTGAAAAAGAACTAAACATTTCAGACGAACATGCCGGAATCATGATTTTGCAAAAAGAAGTTAAACCCGGAACGCCTTTCAGCAATGCTCTTGAAATCGAAGATACTGTTATTGACGTTGAGATAACTCCAAACCGTCCTGATCTGCTTGGTATGGTTGGAATTGCAAGAAACACCTCCGCAATGTTGGATATGGATTATTCTATCCCCAAATTTTCTATTGCAGAAATCGAGGAGAAAAGTTCGGAAAATATCCGTGTGAAAATTATGGACAGCGATCTTTGCCCCCGTTATTGCGCTCGGGTAATTAAAAACGTAGAAGTAAAACCCTCGCCAGACTGGATACAAAAAAGATTACGAGCTATCGGATTGCGACCGATCAACAATATCGTGGATGTAACAAATTACGTTTTGATGGAATATGGTCATCCTCTCCACGCTTTCGATCTCAATGACATTACCGGTAATAAAATTACTGTTCGCCGTGCAAAAAATGATGAAAAAATTATTCTGCTTGATGAAACCGAATACAAATTGAACGATCAAAATCTTCTGATCACAGATGAAAAAGGGCCTCTTGCATTGGCAGGTATTATGGGCGGTTTAAATAGTAGCATCCACGCAACAACCACTGATATAGTTTTGGAATGTGCATTTTTCAATCCCCAAAATATCAGAAAAACTTCTACCGAATACAATCTAAATTCCGAATCATCATATAGATTTGAAAGAGGGATGGATCCAAATGCTTTGGAAAAAGTCATTGATAGAGCAGCTTATCTCATCCAGCTAACTTCCGGTGGCAAAATATGCTCGGGCATTGTGGATGAGTATCCCCAACGAATCGAACCTAAAAAAATTCAATTACGTGTAGAACGGGCAAACAGCCTGCTTGATAGCAAAATATCTTCCGATACCATTCAATCTTATTTGAATAAATTAGAATTTACCGTCAACCCGAAAGAATCTTTTCTTGAAGTTGAAGTCCCGACTTTTCGTCCTGATGTCGAACGTGAAATAGATTTGATCGAGGAAATTGCTCTTTGCTTCGGATACAATAAAATCCTCCCAAAATATTATCGGAGAAGAATTGAAGGAAATTTTAGACGAAAAACTTTACGCAAGATTCGCACTCATCTAATAAATCTCGGATTTTTTGAAGTATGCAATCTCAGCTTTTCAAACCCGGGCATATTAGACCAATTATCTCTAACAGAATCTGATTTTCGCAGGAATTTCGTGGAAATTTCCAATCCTATCGGTGAACAGTTTTGCATTTTACGAACAACTCTCTTGCCGGACCTTCTCAATAATGTTGCTTCAAATATTGCCCAACATTTTGAAAATTTCAGATTGTTTGAGCTGAATCGGGTATATATCAGTGAGGGTGGAAACTCATCTTCAGAACCGCTTAATCTCACCGGAATAATCGTGGGAGATTTCACCCCGGAATATTGGAAAGAACAGCAATCTGATTTATCTTTTTTTGACGCTAAAGGAATTTTAGAATCATTATTTGAAATAATTCCCCTTACTGATAAAGTTAGTTTTGTGAATTCAAAACAACCATATCTTGATCAATCAAGAGCAGCTGATGTTTTTATCGGAAAAGAATTAATTGGTTCCATCGGATTTCTGAGCAAGAATATTCTTGCAAATTTTGAAATTGAAAAACCGTGTTTGCTCATTGATTTAAACATCAGCAAACTATTGGAAAAACTTTCTAACGCCTCATACTCATACAAAAATATCATAAAATATCCCACAGTGGTGAGAGACATTGCCCTGATTGCCCCCACAGATATTAGTATGTCAAAAATCGTTGAAACAATAAAATCCGTTAAATCAAAAATAATAAAAAATGTTGAATTATTCGATGTCTATGAAGGTTCTCAAGTTGAAGATTTTCATCGAAGTTTAGCGTTTCGGATCGAATTTCAATCAGCCTATTCTACCCTCACAGACAACTATGTAGATAAATTGTTTGACAAGATTGTCAAGAGATTGACAGTTGACAAAAAAATTCAACTAAGGCATTAAATATGACAGAGCATTCCTTAAAAATGATAGAGCAGAAAATCGAGAATCTTATTCGACAATATAAGATACTTGAAACAAAATATAAAAAAGCTATTGAAGAGAATGAAAATTATGAAATTCAATTCACCGAATTGTCTCAAAATAAGGAACACTCTGAAGAACGCTTAGTTGAGCTCGAACAGGAAAAAAACCATTACAAAGGACGTGTTACCGAATTAAATGAAATTCTCGCTGATAAAGAAAATAAGATTAAATCGTTTTCTGAAAATGCTTCTAATATTGACACTAAAATTGATTCTTTACTATCAGATATTGATGAAGTATTACGCGTAGAAAATTAATAGAATAAATTCAAAATTTCATGAATAATATTACTGTGGATATTTTTGGCGATAAATACTCAATTGCCAGCGATGGCGATTCGGATGAAATTATAAGATTTGCCGAATATTTGGACACAAAATTGCAGGAATTGAAATCTGTTGCATCTAACGAAACCAAATACAAACTTTCCATTTTATGTAGTTTGAATATCATTGAAGAATTGTTTTCGCAAAAGAAGAAGATCTCTTTAATTGAAAATAATCTTTCCCGTATCACCAATCTCTTAAACTCATTTACCGAAGAAAAACCTAAAGAAAAAAATATTGACCAAAAAGGTTTCTATTATTTTAATAATTAATATAAAAAGAATATAAATTTGTTCTTTTTTTGAAGGCCTGTCCTGTTCGTGATAGCATCATTGTTTTGTGCTAAACTCATATTACAAGGAACTTGATTGAGTATTGCGTGAAAGCCTCCATTGCAGTTGGACTCACAAGATATTTATAGAGTTCCGAACTTTTGAACTCAAGTTCAAACACGTTGTTACACGGCACGGACAGGTCTTCTTTATTTTAGAAAGGACTCTAAAATATGCTAATATATACAATCTTAATCCTGACGGGTTCTGCGATTGTTGGTCTTGCTCTGGGATTTTTAATCTACAAACAAAAAATTAATGCAATATATAAGGAAGCAAAAAAGCAATCGGAAACTATCAAACAAGACGCATTGAAAAATGCTGAAGTATTAAAAAAGGAAACAGCCGTTAAGGCTAAGGAAGATTGGTTTGATCGTAAGAAAGAACTTGATAAAGAAATTACAAGTAGGAAGAAAAAATTGCGAGGTTTGGAAAATCAATACAACCAACGAATTGATAATTTGGAAAATCGCTTATCGAAAATCGCAAGTCGTGAACAATCTATAAACGATCGGGAAACAAATATTGCGCATCTGAAAATCAATCTTCAAAAAAAGGAAGTAAGCCTAAAAGACTTGATTGAACAGGAAACAATCAAATTGCATGAAATCGCTCAGCTTAATAAAGAAGAAGCCATAAAAAAATTATTTGAGAAATATGAAAATGAGGCAAAACTTGATGCTGCAAATCTGAGGAAAGAAATAATTGATAAATCAAAATCCGAAGCTGAAGAAAAAGCAACTCGAATTCTTGCTACTGCTATCCAGAGATATTCTGTTGAACATGTCGCCGAGTCCTGCATTTCCGTAGTTCCCCTTCCCTCTGATGAAATGAAGGGCAGGATTATCGGTAGAGAAGGACGTAATATCAGAACATTCGAAAATCTTACCGGTATTGAAATTATTGTTGACGATACTCCCGAAGCAGTTGTGCTTTCCGGTTTCCATCCAATCAGAAGAGAAATCGCCCGTCGTTCACTTGAATTTCTTATTCAAGACGGAAGAATCCATCCCGGCAGAATCGAAGAGGTTATCGCTAAAATGCGTGATAAAATTGACAAAATCATTATTGAAACCGGTAAACAAACTTGCCTTGACCTTTCTCTTCTTGATATTCCGAAAAGTATCCAAAAACTAATTGGAACTCTAAAATTCCGAACAAGTTACGGGCAAAATGTCCTTCAACACAGTATTGAAACCTCCTGGATTTGCGGAATGCTTGCTGCTGAACTCGGTTTGGACCAATCTTTGGCAAGAAAAATCGGGTTACTACATGATATTGGAAAAGCTGTAGATTTTGAAACGGAAGGTTCCCATCCGGAAATTGGAGCACAGATAGCAAAGAGAAATGGTTTATCCGATCTCATCATTAATGCTATTGAGGCGCACCACGAGGATGTGGAAGCAAAATCGGCGTATGCAATCCTTGTTCAAGCTGCTGACGCTATTTCCGGTTCACGACCAGGTGCTCGTCGAGAAACGTTGGAAACTTATATGAAACGGTTGGAAGAACTTGAAAATATTGCCAACTCTTTTGACGGTGTTTACAATTGTTATGCAATTCAAGCCGGCAGAGAAATTCGCCTTATGGTAAAACACCAGCAGATCAATGATGCTCAAGCGGAAATGTTAGCATCTGACGTTGCAAAAAAAATCGAAGAAAATTTGCAATATCCAGGACAAATTAAGGTTACTGTTATTCGCGAATTCAGAAAAACCGCTCAGGCAAAATAAAGACTAAAGATTAAAGACTAAAGACTAAAGGTATAAAAATGATAAAAATATTATTCCTTGGAGACATTTTCGGCAAACCCGGACGCAAGATCGTGGGTGAACTACTTCCCAAAATCAAAGAGGAAAAAAACATTGATATTGTCATCGCTAACGGTGAAAATCTTGCTGGTGGATTCGGAATTACCGAAAAAACCGCCAATTACATGTTTAATAGCGGAGTGGATGTTTTTACTTCCGGCAATCACCTTTGGGATAATAAAGACGGGTTGGATTTCATCATTGGAAACCAGAGAATACTAAGACCGGCAAACTACCCACCGGGCACTCCGGGAAACGACTTTTTCCTGATAAAAACGAAAAATGACTTTACAATCGGAGTACTAAATTTGATGGGACGAACATTTACAATCGAAGTGGATTGTCCTTTTCGAGTTGCCAGAAAATATATAAAAAAAATAAGCCACTTTACTAATACGATTTTCGTTGATTTCCACGCAGAAGCCACTGCAGAAAAAAAAGCACTGGGCTGGTACCTTGACGGAGACGTTTCCGCTGTTATCGGAACGCATACTCATGTTCAAACTGCTGATGAACGAATTTTGCCAAACGGAACCGCCTATCTAACCGATGCCGGCATGACAGGATCGCAAGACTCTGTGATCGGTTTGAGAATTTCTGATGCGATAGATCGGATGATCAAACGAATTCCTAATCAGTTCCACGTTGCAAAAGAAAATCTTTATATGCAGGGAGCGGTAATAGAGATTGAGGAGCAAACCGGAAAAGCAATAAGTATTGAGCGATTATCAATACCATTGCAAAATCAAAACGATTGAGAAAAAATGGGCGGATACCTATTTAAGCAAAGAATATGAATAGTTACGAGATTTATCTCGCAGATTATCAGGCATAATATAATTCGGGATTTTAACCTCTATAAGTAGATAGAAAAGAAAATGAAAAATACAAAAAACAAAAAGGAAAAAAATTCTCGTAGTGAAAAAACGAGAAGCGGAAAATGAAATAATGACATTTTTATTTGTCAAAATGATGCCTTTTTTGACAAATATGCTTGTCAAATCATTCTTAGGCAAAGGTAAAATATGAATTCAACATTAAATGAACTCTTTGCAATCCAAAATAAAATAGTCTCTTTTATTCCTACTAGGTTTAGACGTTATATAAAAATAGATTGGAGTAAGAGATTAATAGTTATTGTTGGAGCTAGAGGAACCGGAAAGACAACTTTGGTTTTGCAACATTTTATAGAAACCTACAAATCTAGTATTGATTGCTTATATTTTTCTGTTGATAATCCGTTGGTAGCCAATAAGGGAATTTACGAAGTGGGAAAAGCATTCTTTACATATTTTGGCAACACATTGATCATTGATGAAGTCCACAAGCAAACTAACTGGGCTATTGATATAAAAGCATTGTATGATTCGTTTCCGGACAAAAAAATAATAATTTTGGGTAGTTCCAAACTCAATATTATTAATCAAAAAAGTGATTTATCCCGTCGTGCTTTGATATACAATTTAAAAGGATTATCTTTTAGAGAGTTTATTGAGTTAAAATACAACATAAAATTTGATTACTATTCATTAGAAGAAATATTAGATAATCATCTCATTATTAGTTCAAAAATTTTGCGAATCGCACCCGAAATTAAGAAATATTTTTACGAATATAAACAATTTGGATTTTATCCATTTTTCAGTCAATATTCAGCTGCCGAATACCAAAGTGTCTTGCATAATGTTATTGATAAAATCATATATGAAGATGTGCCAAGTTTGAAAAATATAAAAAGTTCTTCAAGTGTAATTTTCAAGAAATTGGTTGCTTACCTGGCAATATCAAAAATTCCCACAGTGAATGTTTCCTCAATGTGTAATGAATTGGATATAAAAAAGGAAACATTATATGAGTTTATTGATCTTCTTAACAGAACTGATATAATCAATATCATAAGACGGAAAAATGCAACTATCCGATCTCTAAAATACTCTAAAATATTACTTCTGAATCCCAATCTGTATTTTGCAATCAGCAATGAATTATGGACACATGACACAGACTTGGGAAATATTCGAGAATCTTTTTTTGTGTCGCAAATTGATAAAAATATTTTTGTTTCCAAAATTGTAGATTATACAATAAATATTGCTAACAAAACCATTGAGATTGAAATCGGTGGTAAAAATAAATCACGAACTCAAATAAAAGATATTGAAAATGGTTATCTTTTTAAAGATGATATTGAAATTGGATTTGAAAATATTATTCCATTATTTCTAGCCGGTTTTTTGTATTAAAAGGCAGTATCCTGCTTCGTAAGACCAGTCCGTGACAAGAAGCAGAAAAAAGTAAAAAAATTATTATCTATGAAAACAAGTAAGAAGTGAAAAATTTAAAATGAGAAATATGGATTCGAAATTATTGGGACTACTTGGAGTTGAAAACTCAATAAATTTTTATTCATTTGTTCCACGACATGAAAGTCGTGGCAATTCACTTATTTAGCGAGATGGATATAACCTAAAAAATATCGTTAATCACTCAGTTTAGGATTAATAAAAAATGACAAAACTCTTAAAAGGAAAACCAGTAACTAAAGCGATTTATAACAAATTATCCTTGTCTGTTGAAAAACTTATTGCCCGTGGGATAAATCCATTTTTACAAATATTAATGGCTGGTAACGATCCTGCTTCCGAATATTATGCTTACAGTGTAATTAAAAAAGCAGCAAAAATCGGGATAAAAGCAGAACTTTGTAAAATGGATAAAAAAATCAGTGAGTGTAAACTTGCTGAAAAATTAAATGCATTTAATGAGAATCCTAATATTCATGGGATCTTACTCCAAATTCCCTTACCACAACATATCTCATTTCAGCGGATCACTTCCGCTATCAATCCAGACAAAGATGTGGATTGCTTGAATCCAATCAATACCGGAAAATTACTTTTGGGAAAAGAAGGTTTTATTCCTTGTACTCCAGCTGCTGTTTTGGAACTTATAAAATTTTACAATATTAAAACCGATGGTGCGAACATCACGATATTGGGTAGGAGTAATATTGTTGGTAAACCATTGGCAAATCTTCTTCTTCAAAAATCAGAAATTGGGAACGCCACGGTTACTATATGCCATTCACATACTAAAAATCTTGCACAAATCACGGCTGCTGCTGATATTCTCATTGTTGCTATCGGACAACCATTGTTTGTGAAATCTGATATGGTTTCTGAATTTTCTCTTGTAATTGACGTTGGTATTAACAGAATTCTTGACAAGAATAAAAGCAAATCAATTTATGTCGGAGATGTTGATTTTGCAGAAGTCTCCAAAAAAGTTGCTGCAATCACGCCTGTTCCAGGTGGTATAGGTTCGATTACCACTGCTTCTGTTCTTTCTAATGTGATACAAGCTGCAAAGCATCTTAAATAAAATTAATGCTATGATTAGAAATAATTTATTAACTTAGTTCTTTATTTTTTAATAAAAAATCTACAGAATTATTCGGAGGACGAATGAAAAAAATTAGATATTCAAGTATTGTGGGATTGCTAATAATTTTTGCCTTAGCAATCACAATTATGAGTTGTGGACGTAGAGGAACGATAAAGACAAATATCCCACCGGTAATAACAATCACAAATTATTGCGGGATAACAAAACCTGATACTACTATGACCGATTCAACTCTCGCCGATTCAATAGGCTTGATCGTTCCATCAACTTTTGATTCTCTCTTTTATCAAGAGATTTATTGGGACGCTTACGATCCGGATGGTGTGATTATTTCATACGCATATCGAATTGGAACTTGGGACTCTACCAATTGCACTTGGCAATATGACAAATCTTACGGAACTCAAGTTGATGATGAAGGTTGGGTAATACACCGTCAGTCTAATGGTGACTGGGGCAGATGGACTCCTGAAAACAAACGATTCCCTGTTGCCAGAGTTTACTTTCCAGCTACAGATACAACTGACTATAAAAAGAATTTTGGTAAATTTGAAGTGATGTGCATTGATAACAGTGGAGCAATATCGGATATTGCCAAAAAATATTTCATCTCTTGGTCAGCACCTCCCACCACAAGTGTATCCACATCTCAGGGAATTATTTCCTACAAACGAGTAGGCGAAGCTATTAAATTCGAATTTACTGTACCCTCAGACCCTGACCCATTCGGGCTTGGTCAAGAAGCTGCCTATTATAAATATCGTTTAGTTTATCTAAAAACCACTACTACTGCCGATACACTTGATTTTTCCGGAGATGACATTGTTGATGGAATCATAGACAGCACCGCTTGGCATACTACAGAAAATTTCCCTGAAAATTTTCGAGATGTTCTGCTACTTAAATCTCATTACAACGTCGGAGAAAATATATACAACAAACCCGAATTAAGAACAAATCACACTTATTCCGATGGATCTTTTGAGATTACACGAATTCAAGCTAAAGCTGTTGACAAAGCCGGTATCGTTGATGCGGATCATGCAGATATGTCATTCTTTGTGCGAGGATATTTCTATCCCGAAACTATGCCTTATCTCATCCAAGAACATTCTGGTATTCCCGATTCTCTCGGTGGTGGTAAGGCGATAATGAACATTCTACCACATATTTACATACTTGGCTCTAATTATTATGTAACCTACCCGAGAATAAATGAAGTTATACCAAGCAAAGTTCTCTCTTCCGGAGTTAGGCATTACGGTAATCAATTTTGTGTAGATGTTGATTCATCACTTACCGCTATTTGGTCAAATGACATTGCTGTTCATATTAGATGGGAATATCTCGGACAATATGGATTTGATGTTGACCGGCAGAAATATTTTTCCGGTGGCACATTTTATTATGAAGCCGATCGCGATAAATATGTTAAATACTACTGCGACGTTGAATATATAGACATTCAAGTGGATGGTGATGTTAATGGACTACCTCCAATCGGTGAAGTTATCACTGATAACGGTTATAGTTGGATGCGAGTCCCAATTGAATCTGATCAATCATGTAAACTAATGGGTATTGGCCCCGGAGAGCACTCTTTCAAGGTTCGCGCAGTTGATCTTGCCGGGTCAGTAGGCACCACCGCAGTTGAATTAGCATTTAACCTCCTTGAACCTACTCCACGAGAATCCAAAGAGGGTATATTGGTAATTGACGATACTTATCGGAATATGATTTACGCCCCTGATGATTCTGTTACAAATTATTATAATAATCTTTTTGGCAATTATGATAATACCGGACACTTTGATCTATATAGTGACAGTTTAAGCATTATTAAAAATCTTAACACAATGGTCAGGCAGGCAAGTTTACCTCCATATTTCTCCCAAACTGATATTGAGAAATATAAACTGGTATTCTGGCATTCAAACAATCCACAGAAAGATTTCAACTCTCTTCAAACTCATTTGAAAAACCATTATGATATTCTGATGAGATATGTAGAAAATGGTGGTAATGTTTGCTTTACCGGAACATCAAATATTCGTGATGCTTCCGGCTCAAATGTCCCTTTCCTAACAGAATACGGCGGATTATTAGCTGATACCGTTTCCGTGTTTACTTGGGGTACCGTACCGGATTCAAGCAATTCGCCTTTAAAAGAAAGTATTGGATTAGATGGATTCGCAGGAATCAATCTCGATACATTTAACACAGTATTTTCATTTCCAAATGGTAATTCTTTCCCCGAATATTGGATGGCACAACCACTTGGATCTATTGCTGGAGTTACATTCCTGAAATTAGATAATGCAGATCCGGTTTTCAAAGGTATTACTAACGGTTTGCCGGAATTTGATTCTTATAATGATACAGCAATTGCGTCAAAATTCACTTTGAACGATTTCACTCATGACTGTGGTTCCGTTTACATATTCGGTATGCCATTATTCTATTTTGATTTTGAACAAACTCATGCAGTTATTGAACAAATAAGAACAGAACTCGGTTTCTAATCATATTTGTTGCAGATAAATTTAAAGGAGCGATTATTTCTAATCGCTCCTTTTTTTGGAGTGCAATAACCATGTTATTGCATTTTACAAATATTTTGTGTTTATACGTAAACAAAATTTTTAAAAAACCTTCTAAAAGTTATTTATAAAATAATCGTAGAATTCATGGGAAATAACATTAAATACTTCTCGCAATGACCTGTTCACAGCCTCAGTTTCATTGATATGCCCTTCTCTACCACTTCGGGTAAACTCTAA
>JAYEKN010000112.1 GCA_034661015.1 Candidatus Cloacimonadota bacterium | reverse complement strand
GTGTCCTATCTTTCATTGATTAAAAATTCCAGTCTAATTGTATTCTTATTGATGAATCTTTGTGTTTAATCTGGGCTGCATAACCGGTGGGCTGATTGTATTTTCGCAAATACAATTCTTCGTCTTTATAATTTTTCACTTTATATTTAAATGAAATGGCGAGATTGTTTGATAAGCGATTGTAAAAAGTTATCCAATATTTCATTCCTTCGCTACCCATAAAATCAATTTCCATATCTTCCCAATCCCAATGGCTTACTCCATGCCCATTCCAAAAAAGAATTTCACCGTCAATTCTGGAATAGTCATTGAAGTTGTGAGTATAATTCACAGCAATGAAATCTCCGTGAATAAGCACATTTGCGGTGGGAATGAGATTGCCGTGGTTTGGGTTAGCAGGATTTGTAAGTGAAGTATAAGGGCACATCCATACTTTTGTAAAACGGTATTCAAACGACAGATTATCTCTGTTAGTTAAATAATTTCTCAATTTTATACTTGTTTCGCTGGTTTTGGAAACCGAGCGAGTAAACCAGTCATCGGCTCCATTGATTTGCCATTTTTGTTTAAGCCGAAGGCTAATTTGATAAATTAGACGATAATCAAGCTCTCCTTGAAATCGAACGCTTACTCTTCCGTCGGATTTTCTTTTCCACATGTCGAGATAGGCTTTTGTTAAAGTAAGTTGCCTCAGAAATTTATAACGTGTTTCAACATAAATTCCTTCTTCTGCCTGTGACCAAGGAGAATTGTAGTACATTTCGGAAACCAACGGGTTATTCATATAGTATTGTTTTTCCAGAATTGAACCGTCAAAACGCTCATGTTCAGCAAAAGGTCGAGCATAAGGATTATCGAAACCTATATCATAATTTCGATAAAGAAACAAGAAGTTCAGGTTTGCAAAATTAAAATACGCACTCGCCACGATTGCTTTTGGATCATCCCCGAGTTTGGTAAATTTTCCATCTTTTTCCAGCTCGGCATATTCTCCCTGAAAACAAAAATTGTTATAGGTAGTTTGCCAATCAAATCCATACACGCGACGATAATCTCTCTCATAATCATCGGTTATCGTGGAATATAAAGTGGAAATAGAATTATCTGTAAGTTTGAATTTGACGGGATTTACTTCATTTGTGTCAACTAAGCAGTTCGGCAGGTCTTCTCGAGATGGAATATTAAAATGGCGGTCGTAAATTGCTTCGTAAGCTGTAAATCCGATATGGCTACCGATCAGAGGGGAAATTTCCAAGTGTCCACCCCGTAGTTTTTCTTCAAAAGCATCTTTGCGAGGAGCGATTTTAACATAACCGGAATCACCCATTGCACTATTTGTGTAATCTTCAATCCCGATAAGTTCGGAATTGGAAAATTCGGGTTTGGAAATTATATAATATAAAAGGTCATCTTCGTTATTCAATCTATTGTCATTATTACTATCCCAAATCACGCCGTCCTTTTTATCTTGCGAGTAAAATAATGATGCGTTGATAAAACTGTTATTAAACTCGGTTGCTACACCTTTTAAAGCGAATTCCTGAGTTTTTGAAAGGTCTGGGGAAATTCCCAAAACACGTTTGGAAAATCCGAAACCGGTATTTCTTCTGCCAAAGAAATCCGTGTTGTCCATAATCAAGCCTTGCCCGTAGGTTACTCGATAATTTCCAAAAATTAAATTTGTTTTAAGCGGTTTTAGATCCATATTAAAATAAGTTTTGGAATTTCTTTTTATAGTTTTTAGAAAATCACATTGAAATTCAAAGAAGTTTAAATCACGATTTTCACCTTTATCCAAAAAAACTACTGAGCCAACTCCCAAATTCACCCAATCTTCAGTTCTAATTCTTAATTTATGCAATATTTCAGGTGCCGGATTGCTCAAATCCAACCTGTCCCACATATTCGAAAATTCTGTAGTAGCATCCGGAGTAAAACTTTGTCTAAAAACCTCTTCCGCTTCCTCGCTAAATGGAGAATTGTTAAATTCAAAGCGATAATTAACGAAGAGATTTTTCGTTAGATCCGGCTCTTGATAGATGATATAATGCTTTAACCTTGTCGCCCCATAGTGAGTTAAATCCGGAGAATGTCTCAGGTTTCGGTAATCGCTAAAACTATCTATTTTCCTTTGCTCCAGCACAGCACGCACATCGGTAGGTGATACTGTCGGCAGATTTTGCAGATCGCGAAAAGTGGTATTATTGACGTTGATAGGAGTTAGCAATAGGTCTTCCCAAAGATCAGAAACGGATTCTTGTGAGCCTTCATTTGCTGCCAGATTGCGAAGAAGATAATTTATTTGATCGCGCCGTTGAGCCATTTTACCATAATCGGAATATGGATGAATCGAAACGAGAGGTTTAATCTTGAGGAGAGTTTTCTGATCAATACTTTTAACATTGCGGAGATCGTAAATCGAATCAAAAAAATCAATGTAAGTGAGATAATCAAATATATCTTCTGCCTGCTGTTCGGTAATTGGCAACATTTTTATCTGCCAAATATTTGCATTATTCAAATCAAGTTTTTCCTTACTTGCAAAAACAAAGGTTGCAAAAAGAAGAAAAACGAATAAAAAAAGTAGTATTTTTTTCATCATAACCTATCTGTAATTTTTTAGTAAGTTATATTTTTGCGATTATATAAATCAACTGGATCAGAACGCAGATGCTGAGAATAATTATTAGCATATTCATCCAGTAAAGACGTAAAGTCAATTTTTCAATTTTATCTTTTAGATGCTTAAAATCTTTATCGAATTTTTTTTGAAGGGATTTGTATTTAACGTTTAGTTCCACGCTTCCGGATTTTTTATCCCAATCGTGAATCCCTTTTTTCAAAAATTCAAAACCGAGTTTGATAATTGCGGAAATAAGTGGGGAAGGCGAATTTTTCGACGAATTTTTAGAAGAATTTTTCGGGGAAGAATCTTTATTTTTTTTAGCCATAATATTTTCCTAATTCTTTCAACTGCAATTTAAAATTGATATCCCAACGAAAAATGGTGCGTAACATCTAATACCGGATGAGTACCAAATCCGTAGTCAAATTTGACTCCGCGAACAAGAAGACCGAAGCCACCGGAAAAAGAATTGGGATAAGTAGAAGCACCGGTGCGAAGCCAGAAATTGTTTATCAGCTGATATTCAAAGCCAAAATGCACTTCGGTTTTCTCTGAAAATTTTTGTTTGAGGTTTATCTCTGTAGTTACACCTTCATACGGCTCGTAAGCAACACCAATTGTTAGAGATTGGGGTAAATCTTCTGTTTGTTCTTCACCTATAACCGGATTGTTCAAATTTTTCACAGCAAAAGCAATTTTGGTTCGTTGATGAAGAATTGCCACAGCCCCCAAGTCCACACCGAAATTCATTTCTTCGCCGGGTTTCATCCCGCTAACTGATTCGCTGAATTGCAGGTAATACATATTCAGGGCATAACCGAGAAACAATTCCGAGTGAACATCACCGATGAGGAGAAAGGATTGAGCAATTGAATACGTGCCTTCGCTTTGCAAAACCACATCCTGATATTCGCAATCCATTGTCTTTATTCCCATAGCAAAAGTGCCGATCTTGGGAATAACGTATTTGAAAGCACCGGTTTTGAGAACAAAAAAGTCTAACCCAAATCCTTTTGCATAACCGGCAGTAACGCCATTTGTAGAGAAATGCAAGCAAGCGGGATTATAAAAGATCGCATCCGGTGAAGTAACCCCTGCAATGTATGCGTTTCCCATTCCTCTCGCTCTCGCAGATGGGATGTAATCATTGAAAACTGCATATACTTGTGAAAATGCAAATAATAAAACACAAACGAGAATCACGGTTTTTTTCATTTTAATCCTTTCTGAATAAAATTATTTATTTCTTTGTTAAAATCAATTGATTTATTTAA
>JAYEKN010000111.1 GCA_034661015.1 Candidatus Cloacimonadota bacterium | reverse complement strand
TTTGAAAATCTGCTTTTGAATTCAAGGTTATACGATTCTTTCTGAGTGATGAGAAAAGAAATTTCATTCTCTGAAATGTAAGATGACATTGTTATATTACTCTTCCAACAAATTTATCTTGCTAATCTTTATTCCTGAAAAATAGTGTTTCAAAATTTCTTCGGCAGAATATCCTCGTTTAGACATTTCAATCGCCCCGATCTGACACATTCCTACTCCATGCCCACTTCCCTTGCCTGAAAAAATAATTTTGTCCCCGCTCTCTTCCATGATAAAAAGTGAAGAGCGTAACCCACCCAAATTTCGTCTGATCTGCAGCTCGTTATCAAGGATAATCGTGTTTTTGCTTCCCTCAATTTGCATCTTCAATATTCTGCCGGATTCCCCTCGTTTTAGAATTTTAATTTTTCTAAATTTCCCCAGATCCGAAATTCTATTAAGCATATTCTCAAATTCAGCTCGCGAAAATTCTTTTTCCCACTTATATGTTTTGCTTTTCCAGCCTGTTTCCATTTTAGCATTGCAAAAAACATTTTCAGAATTTTTTATCCAGTTTTTCACATTTCTCTCATTTGACAGATCAATGGATTTTGATGAAGCAGCATCGTAAATACTGGAAAGATAGGGCGATTTTTTTCCGCCCCAGATGTCATTATTGTTGGCTGTTTTACCACCGCAATTTGTTGAATAAACCGCATTGATAATTCTTCCGTCAAAGATTCCTACGAGATAAGCGGATTTTTTTACAGCATCAATTACAGGAGCAGACACATCCGATAATCCCGAATAAACCTGACAATGAACGCTGGCACAAAGATCGAAACCATCGTTTTTGTGTGTGCCGGCAAGCATTTTAAATAGTGCTTCGGAACGAGCTGCAATCGCTTGGGCACGCAAGGCATCCATAGGAACGTTCACCCCAATTTCGTTTGGCACTACACCTGCTATGTAATTTTCCAAATCAACATGCGAGATAAGATTTAACTTACCAATTTGATTTATTTTTAATTTTAAATTTCCGCAGTAAGTGCGAGTAACAAATTTTTTTGGGTTCCAAAAATTTGTTTTAGGAACATTTGTAACTGTGATATTGGTCTCGGAAGTAATTTGCAGAGGGCATGTAAGAAAAAATTCTTTCCCACTATTCTCGTCATAAATGAAGATTTCCGGATTTGATAAAGCAAAAAATTCTTTTACCCAACCATCTGATTCTTTGGAATCTAAAGCCGAATTAAAGTCGTAAAAATTTTTATTTAAATATATAGAAAAGGCGTTTTTTTGCTGTAGACAACCATCACGCCAAACAATTTTTGCGTTCTTTTCCAAGGAGCATTCTGGAAATTTTGCAAGAAACGAATTCGCATCACTTTCCGAAGTAAATTTTGCAATTCCCACTTTCCAGTAAGGGGTTACTTTAATTTTTTCAGTAATTTCAAAAATAATACTCGCATCTGAAAGTTCAATTTGAAAAGGAGAGCCTTCCTCACTGATCTTTACTTTTCCAGGACAATTCATGTGGATTTGGGATGCGTTCGGAAGGATTTCTACATCAAGGAAAAGTAAACCGTTGCGAATTTCCGCTGCATAGGAGTTTGCAAAAGCGACTGCAAAAAAAAACGCCAAAAGAAAAGATACGAGACTTTTTTTCATGATCAACTAATTACACTACCAGCCGGAATATCTTTATCCAGAATGAGAAGCGAACACTCATCTTCGGTATTAGCAGCGAGAAGCATTCCGTTGGATTCCACACCCATAAGTTTAATCTTTTTCAGATTAACGAGCAGAGCAATTTTTTTGCCAATTAGTTCTTCATCGGAATAATCTTTTGAAATCCCGGCTACGATCTGACGTTTTTCTTCGCCAAGATCAAGAATTAATTTCGTGAGCTTATTTGACCTCTTTATTCTATTTGCAGAGATAATTGTTGCAACCCGTATTTCCATTTTAGAAAAATCTTCATAAGTAATTTCTTCTTTATGATCCATTTTCTTTTTTCTGTCCTGAATTTTTTGGGCGAGTAATTTTTCCTGTTTTTCTATATCTTGGTCATCAATTTTGGCGAAAAGCGGTTGGATTTTATCAATATGGATTTTCTCGAATCCATCGTTATACTTATCCCAGAGATCTTCTACCGGCAAATTCATCATCTTGTGTAGCTCTTGCATTTTACGAGGTAAAATCGGCGAAAGTACGATGCTGATTTTTCGCAACAATTCCGAACAAACATAAAGCGTTTCAGCAGCTTGATTTTTATCCTTTTTGATTTTTTCCCACGGCTTTGTCTCATCAAAATATTTATTGCCCAACCGAGCAATATCAAGACAAAGTTTGGCCGCTTTTCTCACTTGATAATTTGAATATGCTTCATCAATTTCAGTAACTATTTCATTTGCGCCGATTAAGGTTGTTTGGGACAATTCGGAAAATTCATTTGGTTTTTGGATAACTCCACCAAAATATCTTTTGGAGAAAGTGAAAACCCGATTTGCCAGATTGCCGAGAATATTAGCCAATTCAGAATTGACCTTTATCTGGAAATTTGACCAGGTAAAGTCGCTATCTTTGTTTTCCGGGGCGATGGCTGCTAATACATAACGCAAAAGTTCACCATCGAAATATTTTAAATAATCGCCAACCCAAACGGCAAGATTCCTGCTTGTAGATATTTTTTCTCCCTGAATATTTAGATATTCGTTTGCAGGCACATCGTAGGGAAGGATAAATTCTTTCTCTTGTTCCATCAGCATTGAGGGCCAGATAATTGTATGGAAAGGGATATTGTCTTTGCCGAGAAAATGGATCATTTTTGTTTGAGGATCAAGCCAATATTCTTTCCATTTTTCCGGTTTGCCGATTTTTTCCGCCCATTCGATCGTGGAAGAAATGTAACCGATAGGAGCATCGAACCAGACGTAAAGCACTTTTCCCTTTGCATCTTCGAGAGGAACAGGAACTCCCCAATTAATATCACGGGTTATGGCTCGCTCTTTCAGTCCACTCTTTATCCAGCCGAGAATGAAATTTCGCACATTTTCTTTCCAGTATTTTTTTGTATCCAACCATTTTTTCAATTTATTTTCAAATTTTGGTAAATTCAGATACCAATGTGTCGTTTCTTTGATAATAGGTGTGTTTCCACAAATTTTACAAACTGGATTTCCGAGTTTAATGGTCTCGATAAGTTTTCCACAACTATCGCACTGATCCCCTCTGGCACCTTCTGCTCCGCAATTTGGACAAATACCTTCTACATAGCGATCTGAGAGAAAACGTTTGTCATGTTCGCAATAAAATTGCTGGGAAATTTTTTTTTCGATATACCCTTTATTGTAGAGATTGAGAAAAAATTCCTGAGAAAGTTTATCGTTTATGGGTCTTGCAGTACCCGAAAAATTGTCGAAATTTATTTCCAGCCCCTTAAATGATTTTTTGATTATTTTGTGATATTTATCAACAAGTTCTTGGGGAGTAATCCCCTCTGCTTCTGCTTTTATGGAAATGGGCGCTCCGTGTTCATCTGTTCCGCAAATATAGAGCACATTCTCACCTTTGAGTTTTAGATAGCGAACAAAAATATCGGCAGGAAGATATGCACCGGCGATTTGCCCGATATGTAAATCTCCATTTGCGTATGGTAAAGCACTTGTTACTAAATATTTTTCCTGATTTTTTGATTTTGACATAATTTCCTTAAAATCTATTTTGAATTGAAGTTATAAACTCTTAAAGAGGTTGTTTATGTCAAATTATTTAGATAATGATTTCCAATTAGTGTCTGTCCGTAAAGTAGCCTTTTCGAGAAGTCACCGACCATTCCGTGACGAATTGAAAGAATTATCTATTAAGTTAAGTGGCGTTATAATTGTAAGTTGGAAAAACTTAAGTCAAGTTCAAAAAAAC
>JAYEKN010000110.1 GCA_034661015.1 Candidatus Cloacimonadota bacterium | reverse complement strand
GTTTTTCTGCGTCGAATCATCCACCAGCTGGTGGAGCCATTGATAAAATAGTAGTTTACGGATGGACAATAATTCGCCATCTTGCGAATGATTTTTTTATTCTTCATTATTTTTTATTTTGGGTACATCCATGACCCAATCCGACGGCTGACAGGTCGAGTTACGATTCTATTTCATTAAAATTATTTTTTTGGTTGATACGATTTTTCCATTTGTTTCTAAAGTATAAAAATAAATTCCGCTACTCACCGATATATTATTTCTATCTTTTCCATTCCACGAAACTGAATTCGCATTCAACTCAGGATTCTTGATTGAATATTTTTTCACTATTTGCCCTTTTATATTATAAATATTTACTGAGGCTGGAATAGAATTATCTTTAACGGAAAAGTTTATCTTCAGATCAGTGAACGCCGGATTAAAAGGATTCGGATAAGAATTAGCAAGAATATTTTGCGATTGTGATGGAATTTGCGGAAAGTCAAATAAACGTGCGATATAATTTTTTATCCGAACATCAGTTTCACCATTTCCAAGCGAATTGTAAATTTCCATAAAATTATTTTCAAATTGGTCAAAATTATTGGGAAGAGTCCACTCACAGTTATATCCTGAATGTGTGTTTTGCCAATTCAAACCGATGGCAAGTACATCTGCGAGATTTACTTCTCCATCTCCATTGCAATCTGCAAATGCAGCCTCCTGGTCAGACCAGATTCCCGGATAATCATTTCCAGTCCACGAAAAGGATATGTTATCTCTTGCAGGTCCGGTTTCCCGAAAATAGATTCCAATAGGAATCACATCGAGGGTGTCAACAATTCCATCGCAATTTGTATCACCAGCCCATACGGATGAATAAGCGTGGATGAAATTTTCTTTTATGATCAAGCCTATAGAATCATTTTCGGTAACAATTTGAAGTGAAACTGAATACGTCCCGGGTTGCTCGTAAATGTGGTTTGGATTCTGCACATTTGCACTATAACCATCACCAAAATTCCAATCCCAGGAAACTATCGGTGAGTTTACCAATCGCGATCTATCGAAAAAAGAAGTTTCAAATGGAGCCGTACCCCAAATTTGATCACATTCAAAATCCGCTTCAATTCTCGGCATTGTGTCCACGATTGCTCTCATCATAATATTCTGCTGAACTCCTTGAGAAGGTCCGAACCATTCCCCGTCAATATATTGATAACTTCGGTTTGCTACAGGATTACCACTATCCATTCCAATTTTGCTATTTCCCAAAACTTCTACCCAACCTACATAAAAATCTTCTTCCTGCTCGAGAATAATATTATCCGAAACAGGTAAAGTGATAACATTCCAAGCATTTGCGCGCAAATTGTAAGATTCAATCATAATCGGTTCTTCAAGAAGCTCATCTCCCGGGAAATTATTGATTCCATTATCATCCCAAACCTGAAACACGAGCTGGCTTTCATTTGTCTTAAGAAAACATTTCAGCCTGATCAAGCGGACAGGATCATTTTGCGGAGATATTTTTACAGCGAGACAATTTAAAGGATTTCCCGAGCTAAAACTCGAATATGCTGTGCCATTATCATAGATGTATTCTCTCGCAGTTGGAATCTCTGCAAAAATCCATTCGATATTGGAAAAATCACTTTCCCCGTTTTCATACAAAGCAGAAATTGAGTAGAAATATGGATAACCAAGCTCAAGATTTTCATCAATAAAAATAGTATCAGTAACTGAGGTAATAATTTCATAAGATTCTTCATCCGCTTGAGAACGATACACGTTGTAGCCAATCGGATCTGTGGCACCTGAAGGGTCATTAACCAAGACCGTAGCAGTAATGCAGATATTTTTCAGATCGGTATATGCATCGAAAATAGACATCCATTGTCCGGCAGCAAAACAGAAACTATGCCCTTGATCCGCTTCATTATCTGCCAAAATTCCCTGATTCGAAGTGTTGAAATTGCTGATTCCCACAAACACACTTTCACCTGACGGGATAACAATTTCACCCCCCAGAACATCTACATTCATGTAGGAATAATGGGGAATATCTTGCACTCCGTTTACTGAATAAAGCACGTTTCCGGGAAGACCGTTTGCATCATCCCAAATTGTTACATCCACTGTTCCGGTAATAATTGCCGGACTTGCAGAGCTGTAGAGCATAAAATTTACGCTTTTCAGAGGAACTGCATAACTGGAATCATTAGTAACTTTGATAGCATAGGGTTGTGCATCATTCACAAAGCTGTTTGCAGAATCTACAACACAATAAACCAATTCTTCAGGAATTCCCAAAAAGGGCATTTTCCATTGCAAAAATGTTTTGGAATTAATTTGGTCATATTCAGCATTTAAATGACGGGCTGGATTGAGGTAAGGCTGAACTTGAACTTCAAAATTATCTATCCGTAAACCGAAAGTGGAAGTGGAATCTGCATTTGTATGAAGCCCAATACGGAATTGAACTGTATTCCCTGCAAGTATTGAAATGTCATTGTATCCCGGGAAAGATTGCGAGAACGGTTGCCAATCCAAAGCATCTCCCGTAAAAACATAATTTGTACCTGAACCACCGGTTGGATTGCTGATATAATTCCATTCGCTCCAATCACCTTCATCCTTAAATCGTATTTCCACACGAATAAAATCGCAATCTGGAAATCCGGCAGGATCATCCAGATCGCTTTGCAAACTCATATCCCACCAGACTTCTGCGTCAGGTAGAATTTCAATTTCCGGACTAATAAGATAATCTTCCATAAAGGGATTGTAAGAGCCGGTTTCCTCATTAAAACAACCCATAGCGTGATATGGGGACGGGAGATTATCTGCTTCGTAAATATGCCAAAGTTGACCGCCGGTTGGAGTGAAAGCATTAAAACCGGTTGCGTCATCACCATTATTAAAATATACGTCCGCTACATTTATATCGTCCACAAAAATACCTGTCCAACTCGGGTGAGCGGGGTTACTATCGTCCCCAACCGTACATTCTGCTCCATCTGAAGCAAAAGAAAAACTGATAATCACATCCTCGCCCTGAAAAGAATCGGGAATTATGAATTGTGAATAATACCATTCGGCAGAACCTCCCCAACCTGGGATTCCGGGAATTCCTGTGGGGCATTCTCCGTGAATAAATCCAAAACTATAAAGACTCGAACAATTATAAACAGGCGTGGGATTAGTCAAAACAGTTGCTTCCCGATAATTCTCCCCAACTTTTCTGATGCGAACATTAAATCCGTCCCAACCATCAAAACTATTGTAAATTCCGGGCGGTTCGATTCCTCTGAATTGTTGAAAAGACAAAATCATTTCCCCGCTTCCGGGCAATTGTATTTCCGGCGTATCCAAAACCTGGTACCAATCGTTTAAATAGCCCCCGTTTATACCAACTTCCGGATTTCCCATCCACCACGATTTCCCTGCTCCTCCATAAGCATTGTAAGTGTCCGTGTGCCAAAACGGTTCACCGGCAGTATCATCCAGAAAAGACCAACCGGATGCTCCGGATTCAAAGTCTTCAAAATAGTCATCCGAATCTCTGCTCGGTATCTGCTGAGGGGAATTTTTCAATCGTGAATGACTGATATTTTGGACTTGCTCTATGGATTGAGTTGCATAAATAGAACCTGTAAAAATAAATAAAGTTAATATACTGATAATTAATTCTATGGTTGAAATTACCTTTTTCATAAAATCCTTAAATTGTTTTTGATTAATTGTAAATTTGTTGTAACTCTTGATTTGAAAGTGGTTTTCTGTGTCAAGCTTTCTGGTTTGGGGGAGCGATACTCCCCATTTTATATCCTCGATTTCATTGATTCGATTTTCTTTCTACAAATTTCTTCAATAAATTATTTTCATCCATGAGTCCACTTAAAAAAGAGGATTTAACCATTTCGCCA
>JAYEKN010000109.1 GCA_034661015.1 Candidatus Cloacimonadota bacterium | reverse complement strand
ATGAAAATGATCATAATTCAAACAAAAAGCAAAAAGGCTGAATTGTTTCATCTCTTTTGCCAATCTCAATTCCTCTCTCCAAAATTCACAAAGAATATTCTCTTTGAAAAATGCAATCTTATTTTTCACATCACAAGTAATGAAATATGTATAATCCCCATAAATTCGCTTTTGGCTGTCTCTGTGCATAAAATCCCCAACTTATTTCTTCACCGTCCCAAAACCCCTTGCCACCTGCTTCCCAATTCCAAGAAAATCAGGGAGATGAAAATTAACCATAAATTTTCCTTCAAAGCAAAGCATTGAGACGTTTTTGAAATTTACATTTTTTGCATTGAAATTTCCGTCCACTTTAATTGATTCAATATCAGGAATTGTATAATCGAAACCTTTTGAGATAGTCTTAAGATTTTCTCGCAATAAATGTTTGAGAAATTGTTGCTGTTTAAACCGGTCTAAATTAATGTATTTTGTGAAATTGATTTGATTAAGAGCCATCCAGGGAGAGAGAAATCTGTAATCAATATATTTATCCGCAATGCCAAAATTTTCTTCAACAATTTGAATGGATTTCTCATTAACTTTTTGTATTTTTTCACCTATCTTTATATTGTCTAATTCTAAAAACACTTTTTTCAAAATGCTGATTCCTTCATTAATTCCGATGATTGCCGGATGTTGCCCAATAGTTTTAAATTGAATTTGAGGATATGAATATCTGAATTTACCGTCATTTAAGTGATTGTGAATAGGGTTATAGTTGGGGTATTCTGAAGCAAGAAATCCGCGAAACTTTGGAATATTTCTTTCCAATAGCTTGTTTGATAAAAATACAATTTTAATAATTTTTATTTTCATATTTACCCTTTTGTTTACTTTCAGAATTATAATAAATTAGAACTTCTCTCTGTAAATCGAATGTGAAATTAGATATTACGCCCAATTCCAATTAGAATAAATGAAAAAAAGTGAATAGTTAAAAAGTTGTCAAACAATATAAAAAAAAGAAACAAGAAGGAAAAATTTCTGATAATTATATCAATGAACCGGAAAATATAAAAATGGGTAGATAATTATGAGGTAGCCTGCCCATTCAGACATTTTTTTCTTATTTGAAAAAAAGTATCAATCACAACGAGTTCGTAATTAACATTCCCATTTAATAAGTATTTTGCCTGTTCTATTATTTCGATAATTTCGCGGACAGTGTTATCTGAAACCTTGAATTCGGTGTTGAATTCTTCCAATTTTTCTCGCTTATCAATGTTTAAAAGCCTTTGTGAATCACTTCTAAGATAGATGAGATCGCCAAACCAAAGTATAAGGAAATCTAAAATATCTCGAAGTGTTTCCTTATTACTATTATGTTGAAAATTATCAGAAAATTTATAAATTCTTTCCAAATCGTTTGATAGAAGAATTTCAATGAAATCCATCAATTTATTCCGCGCTTCAATATTTTCCTGTTGGGAAATTAAAATTGCTTTTGCTAAACTACCATTTGCAATTCGAGCACTTATTCTTGCCTTGATTTTATTTACATTGTGATTGCTCACAAGGTGATTTTCAATAATATTAGGTATTATCGGATTGAAACGTACTTTTTGACAACGCGAAATAATAGTTGGAAGGAGGGCAGAAATTTTGGTTGTTGTAAGGATAATAACCACATAATCGGGTGGCTCCTCTAATGTTTTCAGAAAAGCATTTTCCGCTTGATGTCTAAATTTATCTGCTTCTGCGATAATGATTACCCGATATTTTCCCTCGCGAGGTGCAAATTGAATTTTATATTCGATTCTTCGTATCGTATCAATTCTAATTGAAGTAGTTTTTGAAAATTTATAGCGATCGTATGGGGTTTCTTGAAGCTGATGTAAATAATCTTGAATTTTCTCCCGTTCAGAATCCTTTTTATAAGTTCCATCTCTATTTACTTCAAATCCGGGAGTGGGGAAGATCAAGTCTATATCCGGATGAACGAATTTTTCTATCTTACGGCAGGAAGGGCAAGATTGGTTAAAATCATGCACGCATTGTTTTGGGCAGTTAATTGTTTTGGCAAATTCAATCGCTGATAATAATTTTCCTACTCCGGCAGGACCAAAGAATAA
Source organism: Candidatus Cloacimonadota bacterium (assembly GCA_034661015.1). Taxonomy (NCBI): domain Bacteria; kingdom Pseudomonadati; phylum Candidatus Cloacimonadota; species Candidatus Cloacimonadota bacterium. The sequence continues at coordinate 15,830 of JAYEKN010000109.1, read as the reverse complement.
ATAACTTTGGGCGATTCTATCTGAATTTATCAGGAATTTTAATTGATTGACAGCTCTTGGTTGTCCTTCTATTTTTTCAAACATCTGTTTTTCCAATTCTCAATCCGCTTATTGTCGGATCGAGTTACGAATTTTTTATTTTTTTCTCAATTTTTGCCCAACTATCTCGCAGAGCAATCGTTCTGTTGATCACAATTTTAGCGTCTGTGGTTTCATTAGCAGGAGAAAAGTTATTCGTTTCTACACAGAAATATCCCATTCTTTCAAACTGAAATATATATCCTTTTTCAGCATTTGTGAGGGATGGTTCTACCGGGACGTTTTTAAGCACTTTTTTAGAATTGGGATTAAGATTGGATGTGAAATCTTCCCCCTCTTCAGTTTTCATAGGGTACATTGTTTTGAACAGACGGTCGTATAAATTTATATCAACTTTGAGAGCATGTTTTTTGGAAACCCAGTGTAATGTTCCTTTAACTTTTCTTCCATCCGGTGAATTTCCACCGCGAGTTTTGGGATCATAAGTGCAATACAATTCCTTGATTTCACCGGTTTCTTCATCCTTTACAAAATCATTACAAGTGATGAAATATGCATATCTAAGTCGAATTTCACGACCGGGACTTAATCTCCAGAATTTTTTGGGAGGATTTTCCATAAAATCTTCTTGTTCGATATAAATTTCTTTTGAGAACGGAATTTTGCGTGTACCCATTGAGTCATCGCTCGGATGATTTTTGGCTACAAGCAGCACTTCTTTGTCTTCAGGATAATTCGTAATAATAATTTTAAGAGGATTCAGAACGCCCATTTTTCTTGGGGTGATGTCGTTCAAATGATCCCGCACACAATGCTCCAAAAGTTTAACGTCCACAGTGCTTTTACTTTTTGCCACACCAATTTTTCTCAGGAATGTTTTGATTGCCGTGGGTGTATATCCTCGCCGTCTCATGCCGGATAAAGTAGGCATTCTGGGGTCGTCCCAACCTTCGACGTAATTTTTATCCACGAGTGTTTTGAGTTTTCTTTTGCTCAAAATGGTATAAGTTATATTCAATCGAGCAAATTCTATCTGGCGTGAAGGAAAAATTTTCAAATTTTCTATGAACCAGTTATACAAAGGACGATGATTTTCAAATCCCAGATCACAGAGGGAGTGGGTAATTTTTTCTATTGAGTCGGATTCTCCATGCGTAAAATCATAGCTGGGATAGATGCACCATTTTTTACCGGTTCGGGGGTGTTCAGTGTGCAAAATTCTATACATTACCGGATCGCGCATATTCATATTCGGGGATGACATATCAATTTTTGCACGAAGGACACATTCTCCTTCTTCAAATTCGCCGAGTTTCATTTTTTCAAATAATTCCAGATTTTCAGCAATCGGTCTGTCACGATAGGGACTTTTTGTTCCGAGTTTCGTAAGAGTTCCGCGATATTCTCGGATCTGATTAGCATTTAAATTGCAAATGTACGCTTTGCCGGATTTTATCAATTTTACCGCATATTCGTACAAAGTTTCGAAATAGTCGGAGGCAAAGCATAATTTATCCCACTCATAACCAAGCCAATGAATATCCTCCTGAATGGAGTCTATGAAAACCTGTTTTTCTTTATATGGATTCGTATCGTCAAAACGCAAATTGCATTTTCCTTTATTTTCGGCAGCAATATCGAAGCTAAGGCATATTGCTTTTGCATGCCCGATGTGAAGATATCCGTTTGGTTCCGGTGGAAATCTGGTATAAACTTTTCCATCATATTTTCCCAATTCATTATCTTCTTTAACTATTTGGCGTATAAAATCCAAAGATTCTTTTTTTTCTTTTTCCATTATTATTTATTTAATCCTTTCTGATTTTAAGAAACTACGAAGAGACTCGTGTTCTGCTTTTCTATAAATATTTTTTTAGTCGTCCAATTGTCATCTCTTTGCCGAGAATATCAACAATCGTGGGAATATCTGGCCCGTGGCAATTTCCGAATAAAACAAGTCTAAGAGGAATATAAAAATCTTTTCCCCGAATCTCCAATTCTTTTTGCGATTGTTTTACCAAATCATTAATCTTTTGCAGGGAGAGATTATCTGCATTCTTCAGTGCATCAGCCCAAAATGAAAATATTTTTTGCGCCTTTTCATCGGACAATATTTTCAAATCTTCATCTGTGAATTGCAGATCTTCGTAAAACATTGTTGAATGCTCAATTATACCTGCCAAAGTAGAAGCACGTTTCCTGCCATTTTCTACGACCTTGCGATATTTTTCACCATCGCTAATGTCTATTTTTGCATCTGTAAAATATTTTTCTGTTTTTTCGGAAATATAATCAAGATCAAGTTTTTTCATATACTGTCCATTCATCCACTGGAATTTTTCCAGATCAAAAACAGCTCCTGATTTGCTGATGCGATTTAATGAAAATTCTTTCTCCAATTCTTTTAGCGAATAAATTTCTCTATCTCCGGCAGCATGCCAGCCGAGTAAAGCAATGAAATTTATCATCGCTTCCGGAAGGTATCCTTTTTCGAGATATTTTTCTACAGCCACATCTCCCTGTCTTTTGCTTAACTTACTTTTATCCGGATTTAGTAATAAGGGCAAGTGAACAAATTTTGGCAAATCCCAGCCAAATGATTCATAAAGAAAAATATGTTTGGGAACGCTGGTGATCCATTCTTCACCACGTATCACATGCGAGATTTTCATCAGGTGATCGTCCACAACATTGGCAAGATGATAGGTAGGATAGCCATCTGCTTTCATAAGAATTTGGTCATCAACCTCGCTATTATTAAATTCGACTTTCCCGCGAATTTTATCGTAGAAAACAGTTTTTCCTTCTTTGGGAAATTTTAAGCGGATCACAAAAGGGGTATCTTCTCCGAGTTTTTCCTTTACTTCATCCTCGGATAGGTTTCGACATTTTCCATCGTACATCGGAGTTTGATTCTTTTCTCTCTGTTCTTTTCGAACTTTGTCCAATCTGTCTTTTGAACAAAAACAATAATAGGCTTTTCCCCTTTCCACCAGTTCGTGTGCAAATTTTCTATATATTTCTGTTCTTGCAGATTGAACATAAGGACCGAATTCACCTTCGTTATCCGGACCTTCATCGTAACTCAATCCCAGGAGTTTCAAGGTGTTCATCAAATCTTCTTTTGCTCCGGGAACAAAACGTCCTTTATCCGTATCTTCTATGCGGAGGATGGATTTGCCGTTTGTTTTTTGAGCATATAAATAGTTGAATAATGCCGTTCGTAAGCCACCAACATGTAAATATCCGGTGGGACTTGGTGCGAATCTGACTCGTATTGCATTGTTTTTATTCATAATTTTACCTCTTGCGTAAAACATTCCGTAGATTTGATTTTGAATTGAGAAATTCTATTTGACACGATGACTGTCAAGTAAGGTGTACAAAAGATTGAGCAAGTAATTAACACGAATTAGAGTCTGTCCGTAAAATACTATTTTATCAATGGCTCCACCAGCTGGTGGATGATTCGACGCAGAAAAACACTGATTCGGCAGATAAACGCTGATACTAATCTTTTTGTAATTAAATTTTTTATCTGCGTAAATCATTTTTTTCTGAGTGATGTTGTTTATCACATTCATCTGCGTCCAATCTATACTTAACGGACAGACACGAATTAGACTCATAAACAAAAATCCCGACTCGGACACCGTTTTTTATATTCGAGTCCGATTTTTTTTGTGATGGGAACGAAACCCGAGTCGTGTCAAAAAGAATGACGCGACTCGGGTTTTCTCAATATCAGCGTCGAATCATCTGCGGAGAATTATTGCAAAAATGCGAGTTTACGGATGGGCACTAATCCCTCAACTTTATCAATTTCCGCACCGCCTTCTCTTTGTCATCTACGATTAATTTCGCAAAATAGGCTCCATTGGATACCGGATAGCCATGCCTATCTACTCCTTTCCAGTTTGCTTGAAAATTTCCCGGAGAAGAATAGGCATCTAACAGCGTTATAACCTTTTGCCCTTTTATGTTGTAGATCGTTAGATTCACGATTCCCGTTTTGGGAAGTTGAAAAGAGATGACAGTTTCATTGCGAAAAGGATTGGGTGCTGAAGTTAATTTTATGCTATTGTCTAGAGGTTCTTCTCCGACGGCATATCCCTGCCATTCATAAGCACCCATATCTACTGTCTCTCCGTATATTCTGGGATTTCCAGCAAGGTCGTATTCCGGTAGTTCAATACCTTCCGGTAAGTTCAGAGTTCCCGCGTCTATACAGGGGGAATTGTTTGATAAAGTAAAAGGATTATCCGCAGTTCCGAAGAAAAGAGGATCTTCATCAAGATTATTGGTATTCCAATTTATATTATTATAACCGATGGAAAGGACTCCATCTAATCCGCCTTCAACAAGAGAATTTTGTACAGATAGAGTGTTCGTATGTCCATTTGAACCATCGAGAACAATTTCCCTGGGAATATCTCCGTAGAGAATGGAATTGTAAACATTAAGTTCAGATTCGTATGATACGACTACTGCTCCACCTGTATAACTTTCATTACCGGATATCGTGCTGTTTATTAGATTTACTTTACTCCACTGAAGAATGGTTATTGCACTTTCCATATTAGGCCAATCAGTAACGTGGTTAATATTATTTGTAATTTGTGTATTTAAAATATTAGCAACATAATCCGGTTGCGACATAGTTGCATTATTACTAATCCAAAAACCGCATCCCAAAGGACATTCGGGATCTTCCGACGGATAATTATTATTTATTTTAAAATCTGTTAAATTAACTGTATATCCATTAGCTCCATTAATGTAACATGATCTTCCGCCTTGCATATCATGAACATATATCTTATTCATATTGATATGAGTATATAATGATCTGATTAATGAATATAACCAAAGTTCATAATTTGCTATTTCAATATTTTCCAAAAAGACATTATGATTTTTTTGTATATAAACAGCTGGTTTGTAATATCCATTTATTAACTTCATATTTTTTACAGAATAATCTCTTTGTAAAAATCCTGCATTTGTCTCCAAGAAATCTCTCGCATAAATATGACCAATGCCAAGTTCCGCATCCAAAATAGTATTATCTCGTGATTCACCAATGACGGAAACATAACTTTTCATATGAAGGGGAAAATATTGATTGTTCAAACTCGGAGAATACAAACCGTCTGCAATATGAACGGTTCTATGATGAAGACTGTCTGCTTTTATCTTTGTTAAAGCATAATGAATGTTCTGAAGAGATTCTTCTGCTGTTAAGCCGCTGTTATTATCATTTCCATCTGACGAAACATAAAGATCATGTTCTACCTGCTCTATCTTACTGTGCTGGATATTATAAGTTATATCACCCGGTTGATAAATTCCCCCATTATTGTATGCATAAAGAGAATAAAAATCAGGATTCATTACAGTGAATGTATCCACTAACACTTCTATCTGAGGGCAGAGATATGATTTAAACATATCCGCTCCTTCTCCTGCATAATTTAAGTAAATATTATTTAATATTTCTGTATTGAAAATCAAATCGCAATAAGAAACTAAAATCATACCACCGCCATAGCAATAAGCATTGTTATGATGAATAAAATTTCCAATCAAATCGGTTATAGTATAATTGAGGAAAAGACCACCACCTGCATAAGCCCTATTATCTTTTATAATATTTTTCTTCATAGTAAAATATACATATTCAGAACGTATTCCACCTCCTTCATTATGATAGTATCCCCAGCCTGTTCCATGCTGAACTACAAAACCGCAGAGATATACATTTATATAACCGTATTCTTCACCTTGGAGCCTGATGACACTGCTCTCATAATTTCCATCCAAAATTGTGGAATCTATGTCATTTTCATTACCGGTGAATTCATAATTGGAAACAAGGGAAAGCGATTTTTCGATAACGAGATTTTCATAATAAGTTCCGGGATAAACTCTTATTGTATCCCCAACTACAGAGGCGTTTATTCCATTCTGGATTACGGTGTAATCTCCGCTACCGTCTTGATTAATCTCAATGATTGCTGAATTTAGCAGCGAACAAAAAAAACAAAATAAATAAAAGATTAATAATTTAAATTTCATAATTTCCTCAATCTAAATTAAACATTTATGTTAGCAAAAAATGCAGGCGACAATGACTGTTGCCGCCTGCAATACACATTATTTCATCAAGATCATTTTTTTACTTATGACTTTATCTTCTGTTTTTAGATGATACAAATAAATGCCACTGGAAACGGGATTGCTGTTTTCATCGTTTCCGTCCCAGATCACCTTTTGTAATCCTTCGGGAGTTTCTCCCCGGATCAAATTCTTTACCATCTGTCCTTTCAAATTGTAAATCGTTAGATTTATTTCCGATTTTTTCGGTTGCATAAATGAAATCGTGGTTGTCGGATTGAACGGATTAGGATAGTTGTTTAGATTGAACGGAGATGGTTCATTGTTAGTATTCTCATCACTCCGAGTAAGTTTTATCAAAGAAAATCTGCTTGAAAGAGGACGTAAGGTTGTGGAAATATATTTACCTGATTTGAAATCATATTTCAAGACAGTTTTATATTTTTCTGTTGTACCTCTTCCAGTATTCAGTTCGAAAGTCAAATCATCACCTCTGCTCATTGCATCCGTATATGCCATCAGATGAACGGGAAAGTTTTCCACTTTGCTTGCACCAACACAAACATCATCCTGAAAAACACCTACTTCCAATACATTTTCACCGTTTTCTATGGAATCTATTTCTATGGCTTCATAATTGGGTTTATCTTCGTAAGAAAAGAACTCGATTTCCGATTTTTCATAAGTCGGCGAAACGCCAAAGTGAATCCAATGCAGATTGAATTGCTCGCTAACTATGAGCATATAACCTTTTCCGTATTCAAAAGTACCGGGTTGTTCTTCGATTGTTCCTGTACTCATTCCATACCACCGACCGTTTCTTTTGAAAAGGTACCAATTTTCCGCATAAATGGCTTCTATATGATCCAACTGATCCCCCAAGGCATATTCGTAGGATTGGGTGTAAGGAAGCCAGTAGCCGATCCAATTTTCTTGATTTGGTGAAACGGTTTTAGTATAACCTGCCGATAAACGGCTACCTGGCTCAGGAAGGATATATGCTCCTTCTTCTTGCGGATTGAGTTTATAACCTATGTCGGATGTAATCTCATATTCTACGTTTGACCAATTAGAATATTCATAAGTCAAAACAGTCTCATCACCAAACATAAGAGTCATCTCATCAGGAAACGGTATCATATCTTCGAGTAATTGATAAGCAATAACCGGGTCGTTACCTTCTCTTTCCAATCTTGGGAAGGAAACCCAGTTCCAGTGGTTACCTTTCAACGATTTTATGTCTGTGGTAGAAGGATAGCATCCCATATCGCAAAAAGTTCCGTCAGGATCAGTTTCCTCCGGGTCGCCTGTGTCAATACAAGGACTGCCTTCAAGGAGATGATATGCGTAATAACCTTCCATACAGAATTTGGGATTTGTATTTATGTTGCCTGTACCTGCATAATTTTCTTCAATGCAAGAATATGTGATATTTAAAGATGCAGGTGTGTTAGTAAAAGTTGCATCGTTTTGCCAAATAATTGAATTATAGATTTCACCTTGGGAATATGTTCCAAATATTATTCCGTTGGCATTACCGCTTATTGTACTATTTGATATATATGTATGAATTAAGGGGTTATTTGACATTGAAATTCCTGTATCATTGTGATAAATAGAATTTAGAAGCAATGTTACGCTATGTATCTCATCTATGTAAACACCGATATTATTATCATAGATTTTGTTTGAATTTAAATGTACAATATCGGATTCTGGATTTTCGTTGGAAATGAAACATCCGCTAACATTTTCACGTAACTGATTGTTTTGAACAGTAATATACGGACAATCCGAAATATATATTCCTTTTTCTACATTTTCAACAGTATTATCGAAAACTTCTTGGATTGATGCATTTGTACAATTAATGCCAATTGAAGTAGCAGAACCTGTTACGATAAAACCTATAAAATTAGCATAATCCGCATAATTCATATTTACAACAATAGGTGAATTCTCTCCATTTATCTTTGGATTTGCGATTCCACTAATATAAAGGTCCTTACTTAGAAAGTTAATAGCACTATAGGCTTCTCCGAAACTTAATGGATATACTGTAATAAAGTCACCGTCATCTGCTGCATTAATGGCAGATTGTATTGTTTCGTATTGTTGACCTGGACCTACTGCGAGTGTGTCTGAATAAGTAATTGTTGCACAACATATAAACAGGGCAATTAAAAAATATTTCATAATTTTTTCCTTAAATTATTCTTTCATTGTTCGGTTAATAAATTAATCCGCCTAATTTCTTTCTCGCCAAAACGGGATAAACAATTGGCGAAAAGTATTCTCTAAAAGGGAAATTTCAATTAGAATTATCAGACCTGACAACTTCATTTTCAATAACAATCTTCTGCATTAAAGTCTCTTTTGTTGCGAGCAGAAAAACAGAAAAGACATATCTGAATGAATCTGTTCTTCCCGATTTTGAATAATGAAAATTTATTATAAAATATAAAAAATTTTAAGTTACGGTATACTGGTAAGTTATGAATGGGGGGGGCAGAGTGATTGGGAGAGGGCGAGACTTTGCAAAGGAGCGAGGGAGAAAATTGAGATTAAAATTCTTTAGAATTTTTCTAAGATCAAAAAATCTTATTATTCTCACTATTTTCTCCTTCTTAATTGAAAAGATGTTGTGTGTTATAAATTTTGTTTTTCAAAAAATTATGTCAAATATTTCGGATGTAAACTATTTTACTAATAGCATTTTTTTTACCACGTTTTCTCAGTTAGCAACCTAAAACCCTAGTTCGTGTTCATATGCGTCGAATCATCTGCAGAGAATTATTGCAAAAATGCGAGTTTACGGATGGGCACTAATTAAAAACATTGACACGGGAATTACTATTTCTAAAGAAATGGAAAAATCTAAAAGAGGAATTATGCCTAATATCAAACCTTTTAAAGGAATAAGACCTGATAAAAGATATGCGATTCAGGTTGCTGCTCCACCTTATGATGTTATTAATTCGGATGAAGCCCGAGAACTCACAAAAAATAATGCCAAAAGTTATCTCCATGTTTCCAAACCGGAAATAGACTTACCAAAAGATGTAAACTTGTATGACAAAAAAGTTTATCAAAAAGGAAAAGAAAACCTCCAAAAATTTATTCAGGATGGAATTTTAATTCAGGATAAAAAACCATGTCTATATATTTACAGACAGATAATGGGTGAACATGAGCAAACAGGAATTGTGGCTGCTGCTTCCGTGGAAGATTATAATAACAAAATTATCAAAATTCATGAATACACACGTGCTGACAAAGAAAAAGATCGCACAACCCACGTGAACACTCTCAATGCAAATACCGGACCGGTTTTTCTGACTTATCATGCCAAAGATTCAATAAATTCAATTGTGGAAAGCAAAAAAGCGAATTCCGAGCCTTTATATGATTTCACGAGTAACGATAGAATCCGTCACACAATTTGGAAATTGGATGACAATGAAAAAATCTTAGAATTGCAAAATGAATTTAAAAATTTGGACTGCCTATACATTTCAGACGGTCATCATCGTTCCGCATCCGCTGCAAATGTGCAAAAGATTCGTATGGAAAATAATACCAACCATACAGGAAGCGAGGAGTACAATTTTTTCCTGAGCGTTATCTTTCCGGATGAACAGATGTATATTATGGATTACAATCGGGTTGTGGTAGATTTAAGCGAGAATACAATTTCGGAGTTTCTGGAAAAATTAAAATATAAATTTGTCGTGCAAGAGCAAAATTCTCATTTCAAACCGGATAAGAAACACCTTTTTGGAATGTACCTGAATGGAAAATGGTATTCCTTGCAAGCAAAGGAAAATTCTTTCGAGAAATCCGACCCGGTCAAATCTCTTGATGTAAGCATCCTTTACGAAAACCTGTTGAAACCAATTCTCGCTATCGGAGACCCGAGAAAAGACAATCGAATTAATTTTGTAGGGGGTATTCGTGGATTGGAAGAGCTGGAAAAATTGGTAAATTCCGGCAAATATAAAGTTGCCTTTGCGTTATATCCTACTTCTATTGATGATTTGATGAGCGTTGCTGATGCAGATAAAGTTATGCCACCTAAGTCCACCTGGTTTGAACCCAAATTGAGAAGTGGATTGATCACACATTTATTATGAATAACAACTGCAGAATATTAGAATCCGGGTAAAATAGATGATAAAACGAATTTTCGATAATATGCGAGTTAATAGTTCTGAAATAGAATTTCTATTTCAAAAAAGCATTGATTTCATTTTATCACAATTTAGGTGACATGTATTATTGTCGCCTTTTTTTTATATTCATTTTAAACATTTATATCTCTGAAAAGATGTCGAAAAATGAATTTTAACAGACACGAATTATATTTTTAGGTTTTTACAATTTGTGTCAATTAGTGTTAATTAGTGGCTAAAAATGAAACATATTATCACGCCATTTACGGCGTTACAAAAAGAAAAATAATGGAGCAATAAATGATAAACAAAATAAATCTAACCGGGCGCTGTCTTTTTGATCTTGATGATTACTCTCCCGCGGAGATAGAAACTATCTTTGAAACCACAAAGGTTATGAAAAAGATCATTCAACGAGATTACAAAAAGGTGCCGACCTTAAATGGAAAAACTGTTTGCACTTTGTTTTTTGAGGACAGTACCAGAACAAGGATTTCATTTGAATTGGCTGCAAAAAGATTAAGTGCTGACGTAATAAGTTTTGCAAAAAAAGGCTCATCCCTCAAAAAAGGTGAAACGCTACAGGACACAATTTACACCTTGGATGCAATGGGAATTGATCTTTACATTATTCGTCACGAATCTCCGGGAGCACCTGCTTTGGTGAATAGATACACCGGCAAACCGGTCTTGAATGCCGGTGATGGTCCCCATGCTCATCCCACTCAAGCACTTCTTGATATGTTTAGTATTTGGGAAAAAAAAGATTCGTTGAAAGGATTGAAAATCGTTATTGTGGGTGATATTTTGCATTCGCGAGTTGTTCGCTCCAACTTAATCGGGATGAAAAAAATGGGTGCAAAAGTCATTGTGTGCGGTCCGCGAACTTTAATGCCACCCAAGGTCGATGATGTCTATGGCGTTATTCCGGAATATGACCTAAATAAAGCCGTTCAAAATGCGGATGTTATCATGGCTTTGCGAATGCAACTGGAAAGGCAGGAGCAGGGATTATTTCCAAGTCTGGGTGAATATTCAAAATATTACGGATTGAATAATAGGGTAATGAAATATGCAAAAAACGATGTGCTCATAATGCATCCCGGACCAATGAATCGCGGGGTGGAAATTCTTCCTGAAGTTGCCGATAGTGAGCACAGCATCATTATTGCGCAAGTTACAAACGGTGTAGCAGTCAGGATGGCGTTACTCTTCCTAATATTAGGTGGAAAAATCGGCAGAGAGGTAAAATGATGAAATTATTAAAAAATGGAAAAGTGTATTTATTAGATAGGAAAAAATTCGTCAAATCCGATGTTTTGATCAGCGGAAAAATTATCAAGAAAATCGCAGAAAATATTTCGGAAAAATCTGCAGAAGAATATGATTGCACCGGGTTGCATATTTTTCCCGGATTCGTTGATATGCATTGTCATCTTCGTGATCCCGGATTTACAAGCAAGGAGGATATTGAAAGCGGTTCACTTTCAGCTGCAAAAGGTGGATTTACTTCTGTTTGCTGTATGCCAAATACAAAACCGGCAATTGACAATATTTCTACGATAAATTATGTAAGCAGAAAAGCACGAGATGTTGGCAAAACCAAAATTTTTGTGATAGGTGCAATGTCAAAAGGAATAGAAGGGAAAGAAATTGCAAACATTGGCTCGATGGTAAAAGGTGGCGTGGTAGCAATTAGTGATGACGGAAATTGTATTCAGGATACGAATCTTACTTTGAATGTGATGCGTTATGCTTCCACCTTCAATATCCCGATTATTGTTCATCCCGAAGATTATTCACTTTCCGGGAAAGGACAGGTAAATTATGGTTTTATGTCCACAAAACTCGGATTGGAAGGAATTCCCAGTCTTTCCGAAGAGATGATTGTCAGCCGCGAAATTATGTTGGCGGAAGTTACAAATTCACATGTTCATTTGGCACATCTTTCCACGAAACGCGCAGTGAAAATGGTTCGAAGAGCAAAAGCCGACGGCATCAATGTAACTGCGGAAGTAACTCCTCATCATCTTATTCTAACGGAAAAAGCATGCGATGGTTTGGATACGAATACAAAAATGAAACCACCACTTCGCACAGAAGAAGACAGGCAGGCACTTATTGAAGGATTATTGGACGGAACGATTGATGCGGTTGCCACTGATCATGCACCTCATCTTGATTATGAAAAAGAACTCGAATTCCCCAAAGCACCCTTCGGTATTATTGGATTTGAGAGCGCCTTCCCCGTAATTTATACAAAGCTAATCAAAACCGGTGTAATGAATCTTGAACAGTTAATTGAAAAAATGGTTATCAATCCGGCTAAGATTATCAATAAAGATCTTGGAAAAATACAAGAGGGTGCAAAAGCGGACCTTAATGCGATTGATCTTAACGAATCATTTATTTTTACAAAGGATGAAATTCTCTCAAAATCAAAAAACAGTCCTTTTATCGGTGAAAAATTTTTCGGGAAAATTAAGATGACTATTTGTGATGGAAAATTTACCTGGAAAGAATAATGTTTTATAAAAGTTTGCGAATTGTCGAAAAATTAATAATTAATTCTCGCTATTTTATGATTTCTGTTGTGCATGATGAGATTGCAAAAAGTGCAAAACCCGGGCAATTTTGCGAAATTAAAAATCCAGATCACAAATTTCCCATTCTCCCTCGCCCCTTTTCAATTCATAATATTGAAGGAAATAAAATATCATTCCTGATAAAGAAGGTTGGAAAATCTACTGAACAATTGTCGAAAATAAGTGTAGGGGAAAAAATATCGGTTCTTGGACCACTTGGAAATGGCTTTGATCTTCAAGATGAAAAAAAAGTGATTGTTGTTTCAGGAGGAATTGGTTATGCACCCATGAAATTTTTGCGACAGAAATTGCGTTTGAAAAGAAATCAAGTATTTTCTCTTCACGGTGGGGGAGATGAATTTGATGTTTTTTCCGAAGACGCTATCAACTTCACGGAAGACGGTTCGCTTGGAAAAAAGGGATTAGTTACCGATGGCTTAAATCCAATTTTGGACGAAAAAGAAATTGATATTGTCTATGCTTGCGGACCGAATATTATGATGCGGGAAATTGTAAAAATATGTAGGAATTATAATTTACAAATCCAAGTATCTCTGGAAACTGTGATGGCTTGTGGAGTGGGAGTTTGTTGCGGTTGCGTTGTGAAAACTCGTGAAGAAGGACAAATAGTCTTTAAAAAAGTATGTAAAGACGGTCCCGTATTTGACGGCAGAAAAGTGGATTGGGATGAATAATAGAAAATGGAAAACGGAAAATGGAAAATGGAAAGCGGAAAATTTCTAAAATCAGCACCAGCGGTGCGAAATATTTGTAGCCAATGGCGTCAGCCATTGGATAATGAAAGAGCAAAAAGCAAAAGCACCGTAGGTGCGACATTTTCAATGTAAAATATAAAATGAATAATAAAAAAATTAAATATGAGCTACAAAATTACACACAAACACATTCGCGAATTCGTGGCTTATAAAAAAGAAAATTAGCCACGATTGCACTAATAATAATGGAAAGCGGAAAATTTCTAAAATCAGCACCAGCGGTGCGAAATATTTGTAGCCAGTGGCGTCAGCCATTGGATAATGAAAGAGCAAAAAAGCAAAAGCACCGTAGGTGCGACATTTTCAATGTAAAATATAAAATGAATAATAAAAAAATTAAATATGAGCTACAAAATTATACACAAATCCATTCGTGAATTCGTGGCGTAAAAAAATAAAAAAATTATGAAAATTCAGATAGGAAAAATGCAGTGGAAGAATCCCGTAACGGTTGCATCCGGAACTTTCGGTATGGAATATAATAATATTTTTGATTTATCACGCTTGGGAGCTTTGGTTACAAAGACAATTACATTTGAAACAAAAATTGGAAATGAAACTCCCCGCCTAGCTGAAACAGAAGCAGGAATGTTAAATTCTATCGGCATCCAGAATCCCGGAGTTGAAGGTTTTCGCAAAGATGTTTTACCGGAATATGAGAAATTCAATACAAATTTAATTGTGAGTATATCGGGTGGAACTATCGAAGAATTCGGAAAACTTGTAGAGCGTTTGAACAACGAAACTTCGATTGATGCTTTTGAGGTGAATGTTTCCTGTCCGAATGTAGAGAATGAAGGAATTGCTTTTGGCACTGACCCGGATATTGTCTCGGAATTGATGGCGTTTTTACGTGCAAAGACCAGTAAGGATTTGATCCTAAAACTCACACCAAATGTAACTTCCATCGAAGAAATCGCCTTGGCAGCAGAAAAAAATGGTGCGGATGCAATCTCATTGATAAATACGGTTTACGGTTTGGCAATTGATATTGAAACCCGAACATCGAAAATCAAAAAAGGAATTGCCGGCTATTCAGGATGCGGAATCAAACCAATTGCTTTGCAAAATGTTTATAGAGTTGCTCAGACGGTAAAAATCCCGATTATCGGTATGGGAGGAATTTGTAATGAAAATGATGCTTTGGAATTCATAATTGCAGGTGCTTCAGCGGTCTCAGTCGGGACGCAAAATTTTGTTAATCCTAAAATTTCAATAGAAATTATTGCTGGAATTGAAAAATATCTGATGAGAAAAAAAAGGAAGTATGCAGAATTAATCGGCTCAATGGAATTATAAATTAATATGCACAAATAATAACGAAAAAGAAAAAACTGTAAAAAGAAAAATGTAGCCCGTGAGTCCTCTCACGGAAGTCAAAGAAATTGAATAATGAAAAAAATAGCCACGAAATGGATTCGACGCAGAAAAACGCAGATTGGGTAGATTATGCCGATTTTATCAATAATATTTAATCTGCGTCCTATCTAAACTTGTCGCATTCAAGGAGAAAGCATGAAATTAAAGAAAAAAATTTTAAATAAGCTGGAACTGAAACGCATCTTAAAACGCATGGCAAACGAAATCATTGAGAAAAATGATGGCTGTGAAGATTTGTATATTGTAGGAATTCACACGCGGGGAGTTCCACTTGCGAATAGGATAGGTGAGTATATCCAAAAATTTTCCGAAGATTCTTCATCTTGCGAAGAGGAGATCAAACTTCTGATCGGCTCGCTTGATATTACCCTCTATCGTGATGACCTGTCCAGAATTGAGCATCAACCGATGATCAAAGATTCTATTCTAAAATTCGATATCGAAGGGAAGAAAATCTTACTCGTGGACGATGTTTTGAGCACCGGAAGAACTGTGCGAGCTGCCTTGAACGCTTTACTCGATTATGGACGCCCAAAGTCAATTCAGTTATTAGTCGTTGTGGATCGAGGAAATCGGGAACTTCCGATTCAAGCGGATTATATCGGCAAGAAAATCCCGACTTCCAAGCACGAAATGATAAAACTGTTCTTGGATGAAATTGATGGAAAAGAAGAGGTGGATATTTTTGAAGTCTAAAACATTACGGATGATTGGAAATCTTGCGGATGGTCGGAGACCTCCGCAATGGTTGAAAATTGTAA
>JAYEKN010000108.1:4091-18059 GCA_034661015.1 Candidatus Cloacimonadota bacterium | reverse complement strand
AAATCAATAAATTTGTATGTGGGTCGCAGTTCTCGGCTCAAACTCACTCCGTTCGTTTCGAGCCAAGTCCTGCTTTCGACTTTTTGGAGTGCAACATCCGTGATGTTGCAGTGTTGTATAAAATATCACGGATATTTTACTCCAAAATTTGCAAAGAAAACTTAATCTTCGAATCACACAAAATTTAAGCAATTCTTGACGAGTAATTAACAGCAAAAATTTGTGATAAAAAACAATAAGAAAAAATTATGAAAACAAAAATAACTAAAAAAATTATTTCAGAACACGGTTTTTCTAATGAAGAATATCAGCGAATATTAGAAATTCTCGGCAGAGAACCAACTTTCACAGAACTCGGTATTTTTTCTGTTATGTGGTCGGAACACGCAAGTTACAAAAATTCGATCCTGCAGTTGAAAACTCTTCCGAGAAGCGGTGAAGCGCTGCTAACAAAAACCGGCGAAGAGAATGCCGGAGTAGTGGATATTGGCGACGGGCTTGGAGTTGCATTCAAAATAGAAAGTCATAATCATCCTTCTGCTCTCGAACCATATCAAGGAGCTGCCACAGGGGTCGGTGGAATTTTGCGAGATATATTTACCATGGGAGCACGCCCGATTGCAAATTTGAATTCACTACGTTTCGGAAATTTGGAAAACAGCAAAGTAAAGCATCTTCTTGATGGAGTTGTAAAAGGGATTGGCGGATATGGAAATTGTATGGGAATCCCGACAGTTGCCGGTGAAGTTTATTTTGAGGATAGTTACGAAGGAAATCCGCTCGTCAATGCTATGACCGTTGGAATTATGAAACATAATAATCTGGCAACCGCAGCTGCAAATGGTCCTGGAAATTATGTCATTTACGTTGGGTCTGCTACTGGAAAAGACGGAATTCACGGGGCAACTTTCGCTTCAGATGAATTGACCGACGAGAACGCCAAAAAACGCACCGCTGTTCAGGTTGGTGATCCATTTATGGAGAAATTGCTTTTGGAAGCAACTCTTGAAGTAATCGAAAAAGACCTGATTGTGGGTATTCAGGATATGGGCGCAGCCGGATTGACCTGTTCATCCTCGGAAATGTGTGCAAAAGCAGGAACCGGTTTGGACATTGATGTATCGTTGGTTCCCAAACGCGAATCAGGGATGACACCCTACGAAACAATGCTTTCCGAATCTCAGGAAAGAATGTTACTGGTGGTAGAACCAAACAAATTTGTCCAAATAAAAAAAGTTTTCGATAAGTGGGATTTGCACGCCGTCAAAATCGGAGAAGTTACAGAAGATAAAATGTTACGAGTGCGGGAAAACGGAAAAATCGTTGCAGAAATCAAAGCGGAATATCTTGTTCTTGGTGGGAAAGCACCGGTTTACAAACGGGAATCAAGACGCCCTGAATATCTTAATCATACTGAAAAATTTGACAAAACTTCTTTGGATGAACCTTCCGATTATAATCAAATTTTGTATGAACTACTTGCTGCTCCAAATATTGCTAGTAAAAATTTTATTTATCATCAATATGACCACATGGTGCGGATAAATACGGTTATCGAGCCCGGTTCGGATGCTGCTGTTTTACGCATCAAGGGAAGCAAAAAAGCAATTGCGATGAGCACAGATTGTAACGGCAGATATTGCTATCTCGATCCCTACGAAGGGGCAAAAGGAGCCGTGGCAGAAGCGGCCAGAAATATCGTTTGTTCAGGGGGAAAACCTTTGGCAATAACCAATTGTCTAAATTTTGGGAATCCCTATAAAAAAGAGGTTTATTGGACTTTTGAACAATCTATCAAGGGAATGGGGGACGCTTGCAAGGCATTCAATACGCCGGTAACCGGTGGCAACGTCAGCTTTTATAACGAGACAATAAAAAGTGCGATATATCCAACCCCAACCATTGGAATGATCGGGTTATTAGATGACGTGAAATTTGCTACCACTCAATACTTTAAGCATGAAAATGACTTGATCATTCTACTTGGAGAACATTGCAACGAAATCGGTGGCTCGGATTATTTGAAATTGCAAACAAATAAAGCAACCGGTTTACCACCAAAAGTCAATCTTGAAAAGGAAAAGGTGATTCAGGATACTTGCTTCCAGGCAATCCGAAATGGAATTGTCCAATCCGCACACGATTGCTCTGAAGGAGGCTTGGCAGTTGCTCTCGCAGAATCCGGATTCGCTCCCGAAAATAAATTTGGTGCAGAAATTGATCTGAATTTAAAATTTCGTCCTGATTTTGAATTGTTTGGAGAAATGCATTCCCGAATAATAATTTCTCTTCATCCTGATAAATTAGCGGATTTTAAAAAGATTGCGATAAATTCAAATGTGAATTTTGAAGTAATAGGAAAAGTCAAAAAAAAAATCTTCAAAATCAATAATTTGATAAATATTTCCATAGACGAATTGCATGATTCTTGGTATAATTCAATAAAGAAAAAGTTGGAAAGGAAATAAACAGTGATAATTTTTCCAGAAATAAATCCGACAATTCTCAAAATCGGGTTTTTGCAAATTCGCTGGTATTCTATGATGTATATTATCAGTTTCATAATTGGGTATTTCAGCATCAAAAAGATGTATAAAGCAAGAAATATTCAATTAAAAAAGGATGATTTTGAGAATCTGTTTTTTTATATAATGCTCGGTGTAATGGTCGGAGGAAGAGTCGGTTATGTTCTTTTTTATAACCTATCGGAATGCTTACACAATCCTCTTGAATTTTTTGCAGTTTGGCATGGAGGGATGTCATTTCATGGCGGAATGCTCGGAGTAGTTTTATTCGGCTTTATTTTTAGCAAAAAGCACGGCTATGATTTTTACAAATTAGCCGATCCTCCGGCTGTTATCGCTCCCATTGCCCTTGCGTTTGGCAGACTCGGAAATTTTATCAATGCCGAACTTTATGGACGTTCCACAGATTTGCCTTGGGGAATGGTATTCCCCACAGATCCCGAAAGAATTCCTCGCCATCCATCTCAACTTTACGAATTGTTTCTCGAGGGAATTCTGCTTTTTGCAATTTTATTTTTCTTGTATAATAAAAAAGTAAAGGAAGGCATCGTTTTCTGGAGTTTTATTTCGTTTTACGGACTTTTTCGTTTTCTCGTGGAATTTGTTCGAGAACCGGATGTACAACTTGGGCACTTGATAGGGTTTATGACAATGGGGCAAATATTGAGTAGCCTTATGGTTATTGTGGGGATTGTCGGAATCATTTCTTGCATTTTGAAAAAGCAAGCAAAACCCGAAGTATGAAAAAGTTTGTTTTATTCTTTTTAATTATTCTGCTAAATAGCTGTTGCGGATTTCAAGGTTATAATTATTCTCCCGATGCTCAAATTAGAAAAGAAATTGTAAAAAGGATGTCGTTATTTGACGAGTTTCACATTACCGGAATCGCAAATTTACAAATTGATGAATTTGAACTTAAGAGCAGTTTTTCTTGCAGAAAAAAGGATGACAAATTTAGAATAGATTTTCTATCCGGAGGTGTTTTCGGATTATCTCCGAAACCAAAATTACAAATTGTTAATAATGATTCTTTGAACATTTTTATACCTGATCAGTCAGTTGTATATTGTTTTTCAAATCTATTCGTGAATACGATGCAAAACTTTAGAACTGCTGTGCTTCAGGCTGATATTCAAACAAATGGGGGCGGTGATATTATTCTTGAAGTTAATAAACAGTCACATTTGATTTTCAATAGGAATTATGACTTGCTCTCTATCGAGCAAGGCGAAATTGGAATATATTTTGTGAAATATAAAGATTATTTACCGAATGAAATAACTGTAAAATATTTAGGAAAAACTACTGCAACATTTTCGGTTGACAGGTGGAAATTGGTAGAACAAAGGGATGATTCATTTGATTTGCAGATTCCGGCAGGCACTCAAAAAATTGATGACATTTCCAAGATGAAAAGATTTTTTAATAAGGTTTCACGCTAAATGATTAACCGCATAGACCAGCGAGCTCACAGAGAAAAGAATTTAATTTTTAACAAATTTTTGTGTCTTTTGTGGTTAGATAGAATCAGAAAGGCTTAGTATGGTTGAAAGATATTCTTACCCGGAAATTTCTAAAATATGGACTCTTGAAAATAAATTTCGTCAATGGTTACGTGTGGAAATCGCAGCTGCGGAAGCAATGAATAAACTTGGAATCATTCCGAACGATGATTTGAGAAATATTCAGCAAAAGGCGGATTTTAGAATTGAAGAGATAAAAACAATCGAACAAAAAGTTGATCATGATATGATTGCTTTTCTTACAAATGTTGGGGAGTATGTCGGGAAATCTTCCCGCTATATTCATCTTGGTATGACTTCCTCAGATGTAATTGACACTGCAAATTCGTGTTTGATGAAAGAAGCCGGAGAACTGATTCTGGAAAAATTGTTAGCATTGATGGAGCAATTGAAGGAAACTGCTTTGAAGTACAAGAAAATCCTTTGTATCGGCAGAAGCCACGGAATCCATGCGGAACCAACCACATTTGGGCTCAAAGTTGCTCTCTGGTATGATGAAATGAATAGAAATTTAATCAGGCTGAAATCTGCTATAGATTCAGTTTCTGTGGGACAAATTTCCGGCGCTGTTGGAAATTACGCTCATCTTTCTCCAAAAATAGAAGAATATGTTTGCAAAAAATTAGGGCTTCGATCTGTGAATATCGCAAATCAGATAATACAACGTGATCGCTATGCGGAATTTATGACCACTCTTGCAATAATCGGTAGCACGATTGAAAAAATTGCTACGGAAACTCGGTCTTTACAACGCACGGAAATTCACGAAGTTGAAGAGGGATTTAAAAAAGGACAAAAAGGTTCATCTGCAATGCCACATAAAAAAAATCCAATTATTGGTGAGAGATTATGTGGAATGGCACGCATACTTCGAGGCAATTCGATTACTGCTTTGGAAAATAATGCTCTCTGGCACGAACGGGATATTAGCCATTCTTCTACTGAAAGAATTATCTTGCCGGACTCTACGATTTTACTTTATTATATGCTGGTAAAAAGCAAATCCCTAATCAAAAATCTTGTTGTATTCCCAAGAAAAATGATGGAGAATATCAAAATGACAAATGGATTGATATTTTCACAATCAATTTTGTTGGAACTTGCCAGACGGGGAATTTCGCGTGAAAAAGCCTATGGAATCGTGCAGGAAAATGCAATGAAATGCTGGGAAACAAAAGAACCATTTGAAGAATTACTTAAGAATGATGAAAGATTAACTGAATTGATAAAACCGGATGAACTAACCGAAATTTTAAACTTAAACAAGTTTCTGAAAAATGTTGACTTTATTTTTAATAGAGTTTTTGAGAAAAATCAATGAGACCACTAAAGTGGTTCATTTATGGGATTTACAATTACCCACGATTAAAATCGTGGGCTTCCGTTCTTCCGTTTCCATTCACAAAATGAAATGGTGTAAAATTGTATGTTTTTATTAATAGATTGTCAAAAAAAGAAGCCCACAGATTTATCTGTGGGTAAAGATAAAATCCAAGACATTAACCGTTTCAACGGTTTTTGAAAAGAAAGGATACTTTACAATGTCTCATTCATTAACAAGAATTTGGATCCATAGCGTATGGAGCACAAAAAACCGATTTCCATATATGAAGAATGCGACAAAACAAAAAATAATCCAGCATTTACACCAAAAATTGGAAGAATTAGATTGTGGAGTTAGAATTATTAACGGAACTGAAAATCATTTGCACGGTTTATTTCTTTTAAATCAAAATAAATCTATTCAGGAAATAATAAAAAATTTAAAAGGCGAGACATCACATTGGATAAATAAAAATGAATTCTATAAAACGAAATTTGCGTGGCAAGTAGGATATGGTGCTTTTTCAGTTAGTGAATCAATAGTGAAAGATGTAAATAAATATATAAAAAATCAGGAAAAGCATCACAGGAAAATGTCATTTCAAGAAGAATTGGATTTGCTCTTTAAAAAACATAATATTATTGTTAGGGGAAACCATTGAAATGGTTAAACATTTGTGTGGATTCAATTACCCACGATTAAAATCGTGGGCTTCCGTTTCCATTCACAAAATGAAATGTATCGAATTTGAATAATGATTTTAATCAATTACCAAAAAAAGGAGTCATAACTTCAATTATGGGTAAAGATAAACCTGAAAATATAAACCGTTTTATCCATAGATCCGCCTTATAGCGGAATGGTTTTTTTAGTAAATCCATCAATCTAAAAAGGAGCAGAATGAAAAAAGTTAGAGTTTATGTTAACCTCAAACAAGAAGTATTAGATCCTCAAGGCAAAGCGATTCAAAATATAATACACAATTTAGGATATGAAGATATCGAAGATGTTCGAGCCGGTAAATTTTTTGATATTCAAATTGATTCGGATAATGAAAAACATATTAGCGAAGAGATAGCTGTTATTGCCGATAAGATTTTGGCAAATCCGAATATCGAAATATATAAATTTGAAATTATTGGATGAAAAAATTAATTTGATTGGATGAGAAATGAAATATAATGTTATAGTTTTCCCCGGTTCAAATTGTGATTACGACGCCTATTACGTCGTTAAAAATATAATGAACGCAGAAGTAGATTTTATCTGGCATAAAGAAAATAAATTGCGAGAACCAGATTGTGTGATTATTCCCGGAGGATTTTCTTATGGAGATTATCTTCGTGCCGGAGCCATAGCTCAATTCAGCCCGATTATGATTGATGTTTTTAAATTTGCTAAAAACGGAGGACTTATCATCGGAATTTGCAATGGGTTTCAAATTCTTACGGAAACTCATCTTTTGCCCGGCAGTCTTTTGCGTAACAGCTCTTTGAATTTTGTTTGCAAGCATCAATATATCAGAGTGAATAATAATACCACGCCCTTTACTAACCAAACGAAGCGGGGAGAAGTGTTGGATATTCCCATAGCTCATAACGAAGGGAATTATTATATTGACGAGCGGGGATTACAAGATTTGCAGGACAATGATCAGATTGTTTTTCAATATTGTGAAAAGAGTGGTCAAGTTACTGAAAATTCAAATCCAAATGGTGCCTTGATGAATATTGCCGGAATTTGTAATAAAGAAGGAAATGTGCTGGGAATGATGCCTCATCCTGAGCGGGTGAGTGATTCGGAAGTTTCCGGAATTGACGGACAGAAAATATTCGGGTCTTTGCGAGGGCATAAATACCCACGCTGAATCGAAAAAACCCTGATAAATCAGGCTAAAAAAATGGCTGGCGAATAATGAGATTAACATATTTTGTGCGAATAAAAAATTTCCTGAGCATTATTCATAATATTTTTTTCGATTTAGCGTGGGGGTTTACCCCCTCGCTCGCTTTGCGAAAGGTATCAATAAAATAAATATGAAAAGTTTATCAACAGCTCAATACAAAAATTCGGCATCTTTCTCAAAGATTTTTTCCACATTTGCGAAATGTTCCAAACTTTCGTAAAAAATAAGTAAATAAAAAACAACCAAAAAGAAGGTAAATATGACACAACCATTTAAAAAAAATTGGATACAAAATTCAGAGATGCACTATTCTGTAAAAGAATATATGTCTTGGGACGATGATAAAAGATATGAGCTGATTGCTGGTTCACTCTATGGATTAGCTCCTGCTCCAAGAACTAAACATCAGAAAATTTCCGTTTCCATAAGTTCCAGAATTTTCATGCAGCTTATTGGAAAAGATTGTAAGATTTTTGAAGCTCCTACCGACGTAGTTCTATCCGAAGATACAGTTGTCCAACCGGATATTATGATTATCTGCGATAAGTCGAAAATAGCAGAGAAATTTATAGATGGTGCTCCGGAAGTGATTTTTGAGATTCTTTCTCCTTCTACGAGTTTTAAAGACAAGCAAATAAAACTTCATCTTTACGAAAAATATGGTGTTAAGGAATATTTTATTGTTTCTCCCGATCAGGAAATTGTTGAATTGTATCGTTTAAAGAAAGACAAATTTCAATTTCCAATAGTATATAATTGGGATCAGAAAATAAAAATTAATACTATTGATGTAGAATTGAAATTGTGGGAAATATTTGAGAAAAATTTTCCTGAAGAAAAAAATGCGAAAACTGAAAAATTATAATTGATAATTGTCATTTCGAAAGTTCAATAAATCTTTGCGAAAGCTATATCCAAACGAAATGTTAAAAGCGTTTAAATCCAAATTTTTTCAATTTCAACGGTTTAAATCATTTTTCGAAACCATTAAAATGGTTATTGATTATTTTGATTGGAATATCCCACGATTAAAATCGTGGGCTTCCATTCTTCCGTTTCCATTCACAAAACGAAATTGTGTTGAATTTTTGCAAAGAATTACATAATCCCAAAATGAAATTCAATTTAATAAATCAAACTCTTGATCTTTTTTATCCCAAATACTGTTTTGTATGTGGAGAAAAATTATTTGAAAATGATTTTCTGTGCGAAAAGTGCAAAGAAAAAATTGAATTGACTGACAAAAACATCTGTTTTATTTGCGGTAAAAACGAAATAAAAAACGGTATATGCGACGATTGTAAAAGCAAATATCACTTCGATTCTGTCTTCGCAGCCCTAAAATATAATCCTATTATAAAAAATCTTATGCATAATTTTAAATATGCAGAATTCAAGAAATTAGCAAATTATTTGGGAGCATATCTCGTTGAATGTCTATTGGAATATCCGTTTATTTCTCAAATCGATTATGTAATTCCGATTCCTCTTCATAAGGTGAAGAAACGCAGTAGGGGATTTAATCAGGCGGATTTGATTGCTGAGTTTGTTGCAAATAAGTTAAATATCAAATTTTCTTCTACCTTAATTACAAGAAAAAAATTTACAAAATCTCAAACAAAATTATCAAAAGAAAAACGTAAAAAAAATGTTTCAGGAGCTTTTTGTGTTCCTAATCCACAAATTCTACATGGGAAAAATATTCTCCTGATAGATGATGTATTAACCACAGGTTCTACTTTAAGTGCTGCAGTTTCGGAAATACTAAAAACCGGAGCAAATAAAATTTTTGCAGCAACTTTAGCACGAGCATAGAAAGGAATAAAATGAAATTTAATAATCCAATTATAGAAGTTTCCAAAGAAGATGCGAGAGAGTTAATGGACAAAGTCGCCAAGTTTATTGTAGAGCGAAAAATGGCATCTCCCGCTATGATGCTCATCGAATCATTACACCCCTTAAATTTTATAGCGAGCCAATTTATGTATATGATATCGCCTTTTGCCGAACTGATTTTTAAACCGGATGAGTTCCAGAAATTTGCTTCTGCTTTGGAAAATCGCGATAATGTAAAATATCTTGTGGACAAAATTGATGAAATGGATGCAGAATTTTATCGGGAATTGAAAGAAGAGAAGAAGAAAAATAAGGCGAAAAAAAAGCGAATGAAAGAGCTTAAAAAGAAAATGAAAATGAATGCGAAGGATTGAGGAGTTTCCAATTATGTTGACATGGTTTTTCGTTTATAAAAATTGTGTATATATCTGTTTTTTATAAGTAAAATATTATTATGGAGGAAATTGATGTCGAAAACGATAAATTCTATACTTGCTACTGATTGTGGTAGTACAACTACGAAAGCCATTCTGATTGAAAAAATCGATGGCGTTTATCGGCTTATTGTTCGAGGTGAAGCACCCACCACTGTGGAAGCCCCTTTTGATGATGTAACAAAAGGAGTCTTGAATGCAGTGGAAGAGGTTGAAGACCTAGTTCATATTAAAGGGAATAACGGCAGATTGATAATAAAAGACGGCCAGATTGTTGTTCCTCAGCAAGGAGAAGTTGGTGTGGACGCTTATGTATCCACAAGTAGTGCTGGCGGTGGTTTGCAAATGATGGTTGCCGGTGTGGTAAAAAGCATGACCGGTGAAAGTGCAGAACGAGCAGCCCTTGGAGCCGGTGCCATTGTCATGGATGTTTTGGCAACAAATGATAAGCGGTTGCCTTATGAACAAATCGAACGCATTCGCCATCTCCGTCCTGATATGATCTTACTCTCCGGTGGTGTAAATGGTGGAACAACCAAACACGTTGCAGAATTAGCCGAAATTATTTCTGCTGCCGACCCAAAACCAAGGCTGGGTTCCAGTTATCAGCTTCCGATAATTTTTGCTGGGAATGTGAAGGCTCGAGATTTGGTAAAAAAGGAGCTTAAAGATAAAACAGACTTAATGATCACAGATAATCTCAGACCAACCTTAGAGCAAGAAAATCTTGGTCCGGCTCGCGATAAAATTCATGATCTTTTCATGGAGCATGTTATGGCACAAGCCCCAGGTTACAAAAACTTGATGGCTTGGGCTCGTACAATAACAGATGAGGGGCAAAATACCGAAAATGTTGATATTATGCCTACACCAGGTGCTGTTGGAAATATTATGAAAACAATAGCCCGTTTGGAAAATATTGAAGTTGTCGGAGTGGATATCGGTGGTGCAACTACGGACATATTTTCTGTTTTTACCGAGGATCAGGTTTTCAACAGAACTGTAAGTGCGAACTTGGGCATGAGTTATAGTATTTCTAATGTTTTGGCTTCAACCGGAATGAAAAATATCATGCGATGGGTTCCTTTTGAAATGCCCGAAAAAGATGTCAGAAATATGATTAAAAACAAAATGATTCGGCCTACAACCATCCCGCATCTTGCAAAAGAATTGATTCTGGAACAAGCGATTGCAAAGGAAGCCCTCCGTTTGGCTTTCATTCAGCACAAAGAATTTGCCGTAACCTTGAAAGGTACGCAGCAAAAGAGAGATATTTCGGAAGCATTTAGCCAAGCCACTTCGGGTAAGTCAATTGTGAATATGATGTCACTTGATATTCTCGTTGGAAGTGGGGGTGTTCTTTCCCACGCTCCCCGTAGAAATCAGGCAGCAATGATGCTGATTGATGCTTTTCTGCCTGAAGGAGTAACAAAACTCGCAGTTGATAGTATTTTCATGATGCCTCAATTGGGTGTTTTGGCAACTATTAATGAAGAAGCCGCTACAAGTGTGTTTGAAAAAGATTGCCTGATTCATCTCGGAACTTGCATTGCACCTTCCGGAAAATACAAACAAGGCAAAATTGCTTTAGAAGTAAAAATTGAACTTCCGGATGGAGTTTTTGAAGAAGAAATTCCATTCGGTGAAATAAGATTATTAAAACTCGACGTTGGCGAGAATGCAAAAGCCACTATCATTCCGAAATACGGAAATGATGTTGGTGCTGGCAATAACAAGGAACTCACAACTACGATTTCCGGTGGAGTTGTGGGAATAATAATTGACACACGTGGAAGAACTATTGAGTTTGATGAAAAATTGGGCGTAGAAACAAAACGGATACATATTCCTGAAAATGAAACCGACCGAGTTAAATCACTAAAAAAATGGATGATTGCTTTCCAAGCATATCCTAAAGACCAATTGAAATAGGAGGTAGAAATGGCACAAGCATATACACCCGGATTAAAAATTACAAAAAGTACAATCTTGAAAAAGGAGCGTATTCTACCGCTTAAAGGTGAAGTAGTTGTTAAAATTGGTGATAAAGTAAAAGCAGATGATATTGTTGCAAGAACCGAATTACCTGGCGATGTCATTCCTGTGAATGTAGCAAATAAAATAGCAATTCAAGCTTCAGACGTTCAAGAAAAAATGCTAAAGCAGGTTGGAGATAAAGTCCAAAAAGATGAAGTAATTGCACGCTCCAAAACTTTTTTCGGATTATTTAAAAGTAATCTGAAATCTCCGATTACAGGTTCAATAGAAAATATATCTTCAATCACAGGGCAAGTTCTTTTACGTAAGCCACCGGTTCCAATAGAAGTGAAAGCTTTTATGGATGGAATTGTTAGCCAAGTATTTGAAGGTGAAGGTGTGGAAATTGAAAATAAATCCGCCTATATTCAGGGAATCTTTGGACTTGCGGGTGAAATTACCGGTGAAATTAAAGTTGTGGTGGATTCACCGAATAGCGAACTGACCGAAGATCTGATAGACGAATCTTGTGAAGGAAAAATCATCGTTGGGGGATCAATGATCACTTATGCAGCAATGCAAAAAATCATTAAAATGAAAGTAAAAGGTGTGATAGTTGGTGGTGTTGACGATGAAGACCTTAAAAAAATTCTGGGATACGATATCGGTGTTGCAATTACCGGGCATGAAAAAATCGGATTTACTTTGGTGGTTACAGAAGGTTTCGGTCCGATAAAAATGGCAGACTCCACTTTTAAAATATTGAAAGAATTTGAAAGGCATAAAGCGTCTATGCATGGAAAGACACAGATTCGTGCAGGTGTGATGAGACCGGAAGTGATCATCCCCATTACTTTTAAAGAAGATGAACTTAAAGAAAAGCAGGCAGAGTTGACCGGTTTGAAAATCGGGAGCCCGATTCGTGTGATCCGACAACCCCGTTTCGGTGAGATCGGAAATGTTACTGCTCTTCCCGAAGAATTAGTCGTTGTTGAAAGCGAAACTCGGGTGCGAGTTCTCAAAGCAGAAATGAAGGACGGAGTAGAGATAATTATTCCTCGTGCTAATGTCGAAGCAATTGAAGAATAACGGAATTACTGATACAATTAAAAAAGCCTTCAAGTATTTTATGAAGGCTTTTTTTTTAGAAAAGGGACAAATTTGAAAACATATTTGGATTGCATTCCCTGTTTTATGCAGCAAGCATTGCGAGCAGGAAGAATTTCTACAAACGACGAAATTAAAATCAAAGAATTGTTGAATGAAGTCGGAACAATGATTAAAGACATTCCTATGGATCATACTCCACCTGAAACAGGTGAGATCATCTACAAAAAAATTGCTGAAATAACCGGCAACAACGACCCATACAAATCTATCAAAGAAAAAAATATTCAACATGCCCTTAAGTTATATCCCCAATTGAAGCAACGAGTTCGAGACTCAAAAGATGGTCTGCTTACCGCCATTCGTCTCGCAGTTGCCGGGAATGTGATTGATCTGGGAGTTGACAATGATTTTGATCTTGAACGTGATATTGAAATAATTTTGGAACAAGATTTTGCTATATTTGATTACGAACTTTTTAGAAATAAAGTAGAAAAATCAGCTAAAATATTATACATTGGCGACAATGCGGGGGAAGGAGTTTTTGATAAAATTCTCATTGAAGAATTACCAAAACCGGTTACTTATGTTGTGCGAGAAATTCCGGTTATCAATGATATAACTTTTAGCGAAGCCAAGCAAATCAAAATTGATCAGGTAGCCGAGGTAATATCATCCGGTACAACTGCTCCGGGAACCATTTTGAATTTATGCAATCAATGTTTTTTACAAAAATTTGAAAATGCCGATATGGTAATCAGCAAAGGTCAGGGAAATTATGAAGGGCTTTCCAATGTAAATCGCTCGGTTTTTTTTCTTTTGAAAGCAAAATGTGAGATAATTGCCAGAAATCTGAATGTGCAAAAAAATGATATAGTATTAAAAGGGATCAATTTTTAGTGGGAAAATGCTTTCGGAAGAACGCATTTTTTAAAAGTCCCAGCTTTGAGAATGTTGCACCTATGGTATGATGAACGAACAGGGATGTTCGATTTACGATAAGGCTGACGCCTTATGCTACAAAGATTTCGCACCGCTGGTGCTGATTTGATATTAAATATTTGTTTAGCCTTTAAATTTTATTATTTGAATTTTTTCGTGTTTTTCCGTGTATTTCGTGGTCAGTTTCTCTCTTTTTCCTTTTTCCCTTTTTTCACCGCCGAGAACGGAGAGAACGCAGAGTTTTTTTATGAAGTTTTTCTTTGTGGCTAATTTACAAAAATCTCGCAACATCCTCATCCAGATCCACGTCCTGAAGAATTTGCTTTTGTTCGACAGAAATATATTCGATTGAAAATTTTTTTATAATATCTTTCAGTGTTTTTGCAGTAGTTGA
>JAYEKN010000108.1:0-3991 GCA_034661015.1 Candidatus Cloacimonadota bacterium | reverse complement strand
TAATTTACAAAAATCTCGCAACATCCTCATCCAGATCCACGTCCTGAAGAATTTGCTTTTGTTCGACAGAAATATATTCGATTGAAAATTTTTTTATAATATCTTTCAGTGTTTTTGCAGTAGTTGAAGAAATAATTTTTTTGACAACCTCTTTGCGAAATAATATCGGATGCCCTGAATGCATTTCGTAACTCGGGATAATAATTTCATTTTTTGAAGTTTCGGTTGAGAGGATCAATCGTTTATAAACTTGTTTCGGAATATGCGGTTGGTCAACAAGATGAAGCAAAATCCAATCATCGTTATCAATTTTTCTATTCAGATATTTTGCAGCAGTTTGAACGGAAGAAAACATTCCGGCAGGGAAATGTTCATTATAAACAAACCTTAGTTTGGATTTGATTTCTGGATCAATTAAAGCCTTCTCAGTTTTCTCTTTTAAAAACTCGGATTTATAACCTGTAACAATCACAATTTCATCGCAATATAAACAAAGATTTTCAATAATATTAATGATGAAGTATTTGCTTTTATATTTTGCCAAAGGTTTGAAAATAGAAAATCTGGAAGAATATCCGGCCGCAAGTATTATTGCATAGATTTTTTTTTGGATCATTGTAGTTGAAAACACATTTTTAAATGGGGAGTGAAACAGCTTTTTCAGCGGATTTAGAATCTTTTAATCCGCAACCTGTAAGCAGGATAACTATTTTTTTATTTGAAACATTGTTTTGATTAATATATTTTTTGAAACCAGCCCAAGCAGCTGCAGCAGACGGTTCCACGAAAATACCTAAGTTTTTGCCAAGATATTTTTCTGCTTTTAATATTTCATTATCAGTAATTTTAATCCCGTTTCCCTTGCTTTTTTGGATGCAATCGGCAGCCAGATAAAGGTTTCGGGGCGCATCCACAGATATGCTGTCTGCAACTGTTTTAGATGATTTTAAGATAAATTCACCCGTGTTCAAAAAATCCACAATTGCTGAACTTCCTTCTGCCTGTGTGGCAATTATTTGGGGGATTTTTTTAATCAAGTCTAATTGCAAAAGGTCGTAAAAGCCTTTATAAATTCCAGCAAGGATAACTCCGTCACCCGAAGGTACAAAAACAATATCCGGTGCTGAATAATTCATCTGCATAAAGATGTCAAAAGCACCAGACTTTTTTCCTTCTATTGTAAGGGAATTATATGCCGTGTTGCGGTTGTACCAACCATTTTTTTGTGATTTTTCAATCGCCAAATCAAAGGTATCATCATAAGTGCCATCAACTTTTATTATGCCAGCTCCGTAAATTTGTAATTGAAGCAATTTCTCTTTTGGAATAGATTTCGGCACAAAAATTTTTGATTTAAGTCCAAGTCTGGCACAAATTCCAGCGAGGGAAGTTGCAGCATTTCCAGTGGATGCAGTGCAGATGGTTTTTTTGTCCAATTCGATTGCTTTTGCTGCCACTAATACCGAGGCTCTATCTTTATATGAAAAAGTCGGGTTGTGAGTTTCATCCAATAAGAAAATTTGGTTGTCTTTAATTTTTTGGATTTTATGGAGGGAATGGGAGGGGAGCTGGAGAGATGAAAATAGCGAAAAATCGTTTCCGCTTTTCAAAGGGAGAAGATCAGGATAAAGAAATATATTTCCGGGATTGATAGTTTCAAAAAATCCTTTGGAGTATTTCGATTTGAGAAATTCATAGTCGTAGAAAACTTGTAAAACGCCTTTTAATGGCATCCCCAATTCGTTTTGAGAATAACAATCCGGGCATAAATAATGATCGTTTTGTTCGATAAAATCTGGCTTCCATTTTTTTTTGCATGTGGAACATTTGTAAAAATAACTGGAATTTGGATTTGATTTGTTTTCTCTAAACAATTTATTTTCTAATGAATCCTTCATTTTGTTATAATCGTTCCAGTCTTGCCTTCGAGTGCATCCACAGCATGGTCAAGGGAAGTAATAATTGCCTTATCTCCACCGGATTTTACAAATCGGATAGCAGCTTGAATCTTTGGTCCCATACTACCGGCTAAAAATTGCCCGGCTCCAAAAAGTTCTTCTGCTTTTTCCAAAGTAATTTTTTTGAGAGCTTCTTCATTTTTTTGCCCGTAATTTATATAAGCAAATTGAACATCGGTCAGGATCAAAAAGATATCCGCATCCACAATTTGAGCGAGTATGTTTCCGACTTTGTCTTTATCTATTACCGCTTCCAAACCTTTGTAAGTTCCATTTGCTGTTTTCATAACCGGCACTCCACCGCCCCCGGCAGCAATAATAATTGCCCGGGCAGCTACAAGAGCCTTGATACAATCCGCTTCAATAATATCAATGGGTTCAGGGGATGGAACGACTCGCCGCCAAGTTTTTTCACCATTTGGTTTAACTTTTTTTACGATATATCCCTTTTCTTTTTGTAATTTTAAAGCGTTTTCTTTGGTATAAAAAGGTCCCACCGGTTTGGAGGGATCATCAAAATCAGGATCGTTTTTGTCAACAAGAACTTGGGTAATTTCTGTTGTGATTGGAATATTTTTGCCTATTTTCAAGAAATAATTTCGAAGTGTGTTCTGGAACATATATCCGATCTGTCCTTGAGTCATTGAGCCGATAACATCAAGCGGTTGGGAAGGAACGAGGGGAATTCCTTCTTCCTGTTGGATTAGCAAATTTCCTGCTTGGGGACCATTTCCGTGAGTGATGATTTGTTTGTATCCCAATTTGTTGATTTTTACTAATTGCTTACAGGTCATTTGAACATTTTTGAGCTGCTCTTCTAAGGTTCCTTTTTCTTCTGATTTTTTGATCGCATTTCCACCTAAGGCGATTACGATCAGCTTTTTATTTTCCTTTTTCATAGAATATTTCTCCTAATAATTTTAAATTTTTACTTTTTTCCCGGCGATAGACATAGCCATTAGTGCTTTTTGAATATGCAATCTATTTTCCGCAATATCTACAATGATAGAGCGAGGTCCGCTGGCAACTTCATCTGTAACTTCTTTTCCTCTATCCACAGGCATCGGATGAACAAACAAGCCATTATTGGTTCTTTTCATTCTCTTTTCATTACAAACCCATTCGGTTTTTTTGCTTGCTCTTTCGATTTCGGCTTGTTTACCGATTTTATAAAAATCGGGACCAAACCAGTTACGAGAATAGACAAAATCTACGTCATCGGCATATCCATTATCAGGATCATTTGTCAGTTCGAATTTCATTCCATTTGCTTCGCAATTTCTTTTCACTTTTTCAATTTCTTCTTCCGGTAAGTCATATCCTTTCGGATGAGCCAAACGGACATTCATTCCCAAACGTGAGCTGATTTGCATATTTTCTTGCACAGAGCAATAGGAACGAGCGAGGGAACCGTGTCCCCAAGTCATAAGGAGTGTTTTGCCTTTCAAGTTTCCTTTATGTTCTTCCATTCCCATTACATCTGATAATCCCTGACAAGGGTGATATTTATCGCCAGCCATATTAAATATGGGAATTTTCATCCACTTTGCATATTCGCGAATAAGTGCGTTTCCATCTCCATAATTTTCCACCGCAGTTTCTAGAATTCGTATTCCCATACCACTGGCATAACGGTCGAGAACTTTTGCAGCGTCTTCTATCGTTTCACCTGCCTGGACTTCCACACCATCTTTGGTTTTTTTTAGACGTAAGGTTTTCGGCTCAATAAATTGGGCGTGTCCGCCTAGTTCCGTGGCAGCTGCTTCGAATGAAATCCTCGTTCTAAGAGAGGGATTGAAAAAGAACATTATAAAAGTTTTGTCTTTCATTAGAGTATTGAATTCTTTTCCATATCTGTCTTTTTTCATTCTGTGTGCTAATTTTAAGATTCCTTTTAGATCAGAAACTTCTAACTCTTGTGTTGTGATAATATCTTTACCTTTAATGTCTATTAACATTTTTCTCCTATCAAAATTTGGAAATAGAAAATGGGAATTTTAAATTGTGATGTTAACTCCCATTTTCTAATTAAT
>JAYEKN010000107.1 GCA_034661015.1 Candidatus Cloacimonadota bacterium | reverse complement strand
TCCGCAAACATTCTGAATCCAATAAATTTACAATATTTCAAAATTATTAACATCCACTAATCCCATATCAGATAGTTTGAGTTCCGGAATAACTTCCAGAGCGAGGAAAGAGATTGTTCCAAAAGGTGAACTCAATTCTGTTCCGAGTTTTTTCGCTTTTCGCTCCAATTTATTCATTTTCGGAGCGAATTCCTCACAAGTTAATCTGCTCATCAATCCCCCTACCGGCAGTTTTGCAATGGAAATATTTCCATTTTCAGAAATCGAAAGTCCACCCTGATTTTCAATGATAGAATTGATTGCTAAACGAATATCCGTATTATTCGTTCCCACTGCGATAATATTATGACAATCGTGGGCAATGGATGAAGCAAGAGCGCCCCTTTTTAGGCCAAAACCGTTTATACGACAGCAGGAGATATTTCCATTTTTCCCATGTCTTTCCACTACAACCAATTTCAACAGGTCACGCTCAGAATCAATTTCCGAATCATTTTGAACGGACATTTTTTTTGTAATAATCAAGCCATCTGTTATACTAATTGCCATGTGCATATATTTTTTTGGAATTTTAGGAATATTTTGCAAAGGAGTGATCTTCACAGAATGAAGAATATTTTGGGAAATTGTAATTGCCGGTTTTTCCGACTGATTTTCTCTTTTCAAAACCGGTTTGCCATGAAAAATCACTTCATCGGGGATAAAATTTTGCAGATTATTTAGGATGACAAGATTTGCTACATTTTCCTTTAAAATGGCACCGTAATTATCTATTTCATAATGTTTGGCAGCATTGTAAGTGGCGGTTCGTAATGCTCGAACCGGATCAATCCCGAGTTTCACTGATTTTTTTATGTTGTAATTTATATGCCCGTTTTCCAACAGATCAGAAGCAAGTTTATCGTCAGAGCAGAACATAAAATTATCTCGGTCTGATTTTAAAAAACTGTAACAATTATCAGGAAGATGTTCTGCAGATCCTTCCCGTAAAAATATTTTCATTCCGAGTGATCGTTTTTCTGATATTTCTTCATAACTTGTGGATTCGTGATCATCGCTGATACCTGCTGTAACATATTTCTTCAGATCATTTCCTCTAAGATTCGGAGCATGCCCATTGACCAATTTTCCAGATTTTTTTGCTAATTCAATCTTTGCGAGAACATCCGGTTGCCCATGGATCACACCCGAAAAATTCATCATCTCACCGAGAGCGATCACTTCGTCGTAGGAAAACATTTTGCGAATATTCGTTAGATTTATTTCTGCACCGGAAGTGCCGAGAGAACTGGCAGGAACGCAAGAAGGAGCTGTGAGAAAAATATCCAATTCGGCTTTTTTACAGGATTCCCGAAAATATTCAAATCCCTCCATTCCAGCTACATTGCAGATTTCATGACAATCTGCCACAACTGCTGTAGTTCCGTTCCGCAGGGCAATTTGGGCAAAATTTATCGGAGTCAGATTTGTGCTTTCAATATGAAAATGCGCATCAATAAATCCGGGTGAAAGGAATTTGCCTGTTCCGTCTATTATTTGCTTTGCGCGAATAGTTGAGGAAGAAATTTTCACTACTTTTCCCCTATTAATTCCAACAGAAGCAGAAAATATTTTTTCCTCTATTACATCAATTATGCGAATGTTATTTATTGATAGATCCATGAGTCCACTTTAAAATTCATTTTTTGAAATTTGTAAACCGTTCCGCCAGTAGTCGAATCTATGGATTAAACGGTTATGTGATTTTTTATTTCCTCCACATTTTTGGTTTTTTCAATAATGCCACTCATTTGTGGCTAATGTATAGGTTTACGCCACGCATCTTTTCGCGTGGGTAACTTTGTTAAGTGCTTTAAATTTAAGAAAATAATTCAATGACCTTTATTTTTTCTACTACAAAATCCTTAACTTTTAAAGCGATTTCATATGCCTCTTTTGCTTCTTCTAAATCAGGAATATAGAAATCATCTGAATATCGAAGTTCTACGGCGTAATTCGTTAAATATACTGCAAAATCAAGTTTTTCAAAATCATTATCAATTTCATTACAAAGTTTTAGAATAGCTGTAATATTATGAGTATTTTTAAACGATTTTTGTACTGCTATTAGATAACTTTTCAAATATTTTTCAACAGCTTGTTGGGAATGAAAGCAAACAGAATCTGTAACAACATTTTCAGATTTTAGTAAAACTTCAATTGTTTTCAAATCATTATTAGCTTTTATATGCCATTTATTTACAATAGCTATTAAATCTTGGTCCATATAATTTTTCCTTCTCTTGAAACATCATAATTGATAGTTCCAATATACTTTTTGTATCTATTAAATTCAGTCCAATTTTTTAAAATTATATCAATATCGTATTTCAACTTAAGGAATCTTTTTTCAAGTTTAAAAAGTATATTTAGTTTTTCTTTTCGAGTAATTTTTTGTTTTACCAAAATCATTAAATCAATATCACTATCCTCATTTTGTTTTCCTGTTGCATAGGAACCAAATAATAATATCTGAAAAGGGTTAATTTCTTTAAGAATAGTATCCCTGATAATATTTATATCTTCATTTTTATACATTTTTTCCTCAAATCTATTCACACTTTGCAGAACTAAAGTGTGAAATTTTAATATCACCTTTCATTATGATTTTTTAACCAAATAAAGTCGAACAATTTACTCCTTCGCCTTTTCATCCGTGATGTTGTGCTTTCCAATCCCATAACAAGACTGGATTTCAAGGGAGCTTTAATCGTCTTCAACTCAGTTTCTTTCAACTTCTTAATTTCCCAATTACTGTTCATTCTCTATCTCTTTATTGTTTGGTTTGTTCAAAAGGTTTTTCGCATTCTTAGAATTTACAATCGGTTCACCTGTTTGCTTTTCAATTTCTACTCTTGCTTTTTTGGCAGCATTACCGCCTTTACGAGCAACTTTTTTGTTTGCGTCAAAACCTTTGGGCTTTTGCTTCTTCGAGATTTCGGTTGTGGAAGCTTCTGCCAGCATATTCAAAACTAATTCCAAATTGGACATATTATCACGCAGGTTTTCCTTTTTCAGCTTTTTCAGCTTTTTGTAATCTTTCACCGTTTTATCCGACCACGCTTTGGTAATTTCATTAGTTAAAATTGCGTATTCCAAACCTATCTTCATTCCTCTTTCCTGCCATTCGTCGGTCAGTTCTTTTCGCACTTCAATGCTTTTCAGTCGCTGGTTTATCCAATCTCTGGAATACCCTTTTTTCAGGTAGGTTGCCATTGCTCGTTCAAAAGCAAGTTCGGGATCTTCGGTTTCTTCTATTCGTTCGTAACCAACTTTTGCCAGCCACAATTTAAAAGGTTCAGCTTTGGGTGATGGGATAGATTGAATTAATCGCAAAAGCTGCTCAGTGTCAGCAACATCGGTTAAGTATTTTTTACCATCAGCGGATTTCATTTTCAGTTGTCCCATATTTTGGGACAACTGACTTCCTTCCGCTTTCAGCTTAGTTTTAAGAGCATTCCAATATTTTCTCGGGCGTGGACTATCAGTTAAAATTGCCACAACATCAATAATAGAAAAGAACCATTTCTCTTTCTCTTCATCCCAATGAGTTCTTACTTTTTGCTCTTGGAAAAGTTGGATTTTATTTTGTTTGTTCATAATTTATTCCTCATTTTCAAACCGTGACAATTTGTCACGGTTTCAATTTTAAATTATCCATTTCTTTACGGATTTTCTTTAATTCATTTTCCGAATTTTTTATTTTCTCGAAACCGATATCTTTCCAAATACCAGACAAATTTATTGGCTTGAGTTTGTTGGTTTGAGATTGGGATAAAATAAAATCAATAAATGTTTTTACTTCACTCAATCGTTCTTTCGGAATTATTGTTAGCTTATTTATTAATTCCATTCTGTTAATTGCAGATTGTTGCATTTTATACTTCAAATTAATATTTATTTTCAAAAAATAAAATACCTATAATG
>JAYEKN010000106.1:2400-4093 GCA_034661015.1 Candidatus Cloacimonadota bacterium | reverse complement strand
TATGAATGTGTTATTAATATTAATTGTAACTTTAAATCTCATTGACCCAGTTATTTTCTCGTTGCAGTAAACAGGTTTGAAGATTGTTGGCTTTACATCTGGAATAATTATACTCATATTATCCCATTCTGTAATTTTTGTTTCTTTGTATGGAATTTCTTCCCAGTGCCAACTTGGAGAACAATTATTGTAAGAATCACCATTTGCTTCTTCAATTTTAAACCAAGAGATTTGAATCTTTTCTGATAAATCATTTATATCGATAACCATTTTAGGATTTATCAGATTATCTTTTAATTCAAAGTTTTTAATATCGGAATAGAATTTTGTATTTCCATTTATTTTTTTTGAAATCACAAAGCTCATTTTTAAATCATCATCTACAGAAGCAAGTTTTGACTTATCATTATAATTAGAATCATTTAGTTTTGAAATAATAACAACTTCTGTTTGAGCAACATTGTTGCCAAGAAATAATGTTAATACAACGAGCATTAAAAATTTCATTATACTCCTATCTTAATCTGAACATCTTTTTTCGTGTAACAAATGTATCCGCACCAAATTTTCAGAAAGTTCTTATTCTCCATATATTGAACAAACAAATTAATATCGAAAACCCAATGGTTCTTTATTACTGTGAAGAATTTGTTTTTAAGCTCATCAATTTCGATCAGCAGTTCAATTAATCTGGGATTTATATTGTAAGCTGCATCAATTATAACAAACTTTTTCAAATCACCATTGTCATTTATAAAACTTGATTCTCTTGAAAGTTGTTCTGTTAGAACTTCGTGAAATTTGTTCATCAATTTCTCCTAATTCAGTTTGTATAGAATGAAATAAAATTTGATATTCTGGCAACCGAAAATTATTGGAACAAAGATTCTTACTTCTTTGATCTCATCACAGTAAATATTCAAATCTATTTTTTCATACATATTTTTGGCTTATATATTTTGTGGATAATGATTGCTTTTAGGCGTTCGTTGAATTTTGTATAAAGTTCAGGATCTTTGGTCAGATTTACTTTGATGTGTTTTCTGATTGCGTGTTCCATTTCAGAAGCTTTTGCTTTTCCTGAATGCTTTTCAAGTTCTTTAGGGAATTTATCGGACAAAAGCGAAACAGGTGGGATTTTGCTGTCGATTCCCAAAGATTCCAAGTGTTTATCAATTAGCTTTCTTACTTTTGCACCAGCCCATTTCAAATCCAAAGTTTCATCTTTATATCTGTTGCGGATTCTCATCATTAAGTAGCCAAAACGTTTGGCAGGAATCCAATATACTTTTGCCTGATTTACATTAAAAAGCAGATCGAGAGATTCAAAGAATGATTTCAGATAAGTATCAAATTCAGCACGGAAACGGACTTCCTCTGCCAGTTCAATGCAATCTTCCGCAACTTTGAATTCTTCTTTCTCATCCTCCATTTCCTGATTCACAAATGCTTTGATTTGCTTAATCTTCTTATCTTCAAAAAGTTGAATTAATCGGTTGTAACGGCTTTCGAGAATCGGAAGCTCTTTGTTTATATCTTTGAAATATTCCAAAAATTCTTTGAGAGCTTTTTCATCTTCATCACCATAAATCGCCAGAGCTTCTTTCAGGTTTTGTGCAACTCCAAAATAATCAACTACAATTCCGTGAGTTTTCTTTGGACCTTTGGTTCGGTTAACTCTGGCAATTGCGGA
>JAYEKN010000106.1:0-2300 GCA_034661015.1 Candidatus Cloacimonadota bacterium | reverse complement strand
CCGAAACTTTTCCGAAATTATTCCTTGGAAAAATAATTGAATAAAAATCTCCGAATTCAAATTTTGGTTGTTTCGCATTTGCTTCTTTCAGTAAGTTGCGAATCTTATTAATTCCTGTTCCCATATTTTCCACAAAATCTATTCTGTGTAATAAAGAAGCGATAATCTGGTTTCTGCGAACTGCTTTTTTCCCAAAATCTTTTTCCGATAATCCTTTTGGAAGTCCACCTGGATTTGAAATTTCTAAGCGGTCGTCAAAGATTTCAATCACAGTGTGCGAACCTTTCAGAAAATAATCACGATGCACCACAGCATTTATCACAGCTTCACGAATTGCATCGAGTGGAAGTTCATAAATTTCTTTTCGCCTCGCAGTTCCCGTCATCTCGTATTTTACTTTGAGTTCTTGTTTTATAAAATGAAGAGCATTATCAATATTTGTGATAATATCCTGAGCATAATCTTTTCGGTTGAGAATATGAATTCTTTCCATTCCGTCAAAAACTGCACAGGTTATGGTGGCTTGTTCACAAAGAAGTTGAATAGTTTCAGTAAAGAACAAAACTCCGGCATTTTTCATTTTCAGTTTGCCATCAATTTTTTCCGCGACACCCAGGTTTATCAAAATAGTTTCATCGTCGAGATTTTGGGTGATGCCTGCAAATTTTAGAAATCCCGAAAGTTTATTTGGAGAATAATCTCTTTCAAAATCGAATTTTTTATGAAATTGTTCTTCAAAACTAAGCTGACCTTCAAATTGTAAGAATTCAATAATTTGATCTCTTTTCATTTTCTGAGCATTTGCTCCCATTCTTACATAAAAGCCATCGGAACACTGATATGGTTTTTCTTTCCCTTCAGGAATGATAATGGTAAGAATATTATTAAATTCTTCTAATTTTATTTGAACAACAGGTTGGCAATTATTGGCAATGTCCTGAATTTGAGAGCGAAGTTTATTTGTGATTTCAATTCCTTTTGGTTCTCCGCTATCAGTTATACCAATAAAAATACGACCGCCGGAAGCATTGGCAAAAGCAGTTATCTCACGCGAAAGTGAGTTATTGATTTTCTCTTTAAATTCCACAAGATAAGATTCGCCGGTTTGCAAAATATAATCAAATTCTTTATCGTTTAAGTATTTATTATTCATAGCCAAGTTCTTTCAAGAAGATGTTTAGTTGAGTATTTTCTTTTTCTCTTTCTTGCAAAATATCGGTAAGCGTAACTGTGTATTTATCAAAGATAATTTCCAGTTTGGCTTGCAGTTCTCTTTTGTATTGCAGCACATAATTCATAATTGTATCTGCAAAAACTTGTTTCCAACGGATAAGAATGAGCTTTTCCGCTTCATCGGGAGTAATCTTTTCACGGGCTTTTTCCACCAGTTCATCGGTTTTGTCTTTAACTTCTTTTATGGTCTTTTTGCATTCTGCCAACTCTTTTTTGGTATCATCGTGTGTTTGCAGTTTGGCAGTAATTTTAATCTTTTCGGTTTCAAGTGGTTTTATTTGAGAATTCAATTTAGAAATTATCTCATCAAATTCAGTGAGGTTATCAGCAACTTTTTGGCGTGCTTTGGCTGTTTTAATATCTTTTTTAAGTTCTCTTATTTTACCGTTAATTTCTTTTAAATCGCTTTTAATTTCTTTGTAAATAACTTTGGGGAAAACATCATATTCTTCTTCATTAAAATCATCATCCTCTAATTCATCCACTTCTTTAAAGAGAGCTTCCAGTTCATCACGGCGAGTTTCATTTTGTCGTTTTTCTGCCATAATTTCGGGGAATTGCGATTCCAGGATTTCATTTTCGGGAATCAATTCTGCGTTCCAACCGCTGGCAGAAACTGATTTTAGGTCAGACAATAATTCGTTCCAATATGCAGCAAAAGAACCGCGAGATTTGTTAATATCCAGAATACCGAGTTTGCTGAATTTTTTGGAAATTGTATCGGCAAAAATATTGTTGAGTTCAAAGAGGTTTTGTTTGGCGGGAAGTTGGTGCAAATAATTTACATTGTTTTGCCACCAGTTTTCAATTGCTTCTACATATTCCAGATGTTTTTGTTTAACTTCTTCCGCATCATCCAGAAACTTTTTTATATCTTCTTTCTCATTTATAATTTTGCTAAATTGTTGGTAATTTTCTTTAAGATCGGAAAAAAGTAATTTCCTGATTCCTTCGTAATTATCAAAATACTGTTGCAAAGCATCAATCTCGGC
The DNA here is from genome assembly GCA_034661015.1 of Candidatus Cloacimonadota bacterium. Classification (NCBI taxonomy): domain Bacteria; kingdom Pseudomonadati; phylum Candidatus Cloacimonadota; species Candidatus Cloacimonadota bacterium. The sequence goes on along the minus strand of JAYEKN010000106.1, from coordinate 75 downwards.
AAGCGGAATTCCGCCGTGTAAATGAGCGGAAACATCTTGCGGTTCAGGATCGGGAGAGTTATCCACATATCGTCT
>JAYEKN010000105.1 GCA_034661015.1 Candidatus Cloacimonadota bacterium | reverse complement strand
GATACTTTCCCGCCGAGACCCATCGGACCGATTCCGGTTTTATTCAATTTTTCGAGAAGTTCCAACTCAATTTCGGCATATTTGGGATCTGTATTTCGAGATCCAATAGGACGAAGTAAAGAATGCTTTGCCAGCTGGGTAACTTTATCAAAAGTTCCACCGAGACCAATCCCAATGGTTGTGGGAGGACATGGATTTCCGCCACTTTGTTTTACAAAATCGATAACAAATTCTTTCACTCCTTCGATACCATCAGCAGCTTTCATCATCTTAACTGTACTCATATTTTCAGACCCGCCACCTTTGGGAGCAAAAGTGATTTTGATTTTATCACCCGGAACAATGTCAACGTGAATGACTGCCGGAGTGTTATCCTTTGTGTTCACTCTCTCAATTACCGGATCATCAACAATGGACTTTCGCAAATATGCTTCTTTGTAGCCCTGACGAACTCCTTCATTGATGGCTTCATTAAAATCCCCTCCAACAATGTGGACTTCTTGTCCCAGTTCGATAAAAAAAACTGCAAAACCGGTATCCTGGCAAAGAGGCAATTTTTCTTTATCAGCCACTTCAAAATTTTCGAGTATCATTTTGAAAATGTCTTTTCCGGTTTCTGATTCTTCTCTTTCTTTCGCCTGTTTAATAGCATTAACGACATCTTCTGGGAGGTAAAAGTTTGCATCCATTGCAAGACTTTTTACAACTTCTGTGATTTTTTTTGCTTTGATTTCTCTCATAATATTTCCTTTTTTATTGATTAGGTTTATTATATATTTCTGGCATTTTTCACAAAGTTAATCATTAATCCTAAACCAAAGAAACATTACTGATTTTTCCGGTAGCTTCATTCTCAATAATAAATTGATTCGAATTATGTTCAAAAAGTTGCTCATTAGCATTTAATAATTCAATGCCATATAAGGTTCCATCTGGGGTTAAATCAATATTTAATGATTCACTTATATGAATAGTTGTAACATTTTCTTTTCTTTCTTTAATTCTAATATAAGCAATATTGTATCTTGGATCGTAAGAAAATTTCATGTTAATTCTCCTTTAAAAATATTTTGCAATTACTGTTATAACAAACCAATTATTATTTTCATTTACTGCGTAAACTTCTATCTGTTTTGTGTTGTATAATTTTCCGAGCCATTTTTTCCCGAACACAAAGTTTTGTCTAAATACAGTACGATTGTATTTAGCGGAAAATTTTTCTCCCGTTTTAATTGCTGAGATTACTTCTTTTTTTAAAACACCCCTTTCTTTCATCCGATTGAGTGCATGTTTATGAAATGATATGTTCATATTATTTTTTCACCGGTTTTCTTGATTTCTTCTACAAACGGATTGGTTTCGTCTTCCCAATCTTCCGGGAGGAAAGGGTGAGGTTCTATACGCAAGTCGATGTCCCATCGCAATTTCATCAATTTTAGTCTATCATCTACCGGATCGCCTGTTAAATTATTGGAAACAACTGCAATATCAATATCACTCCATTCGCCAAAATTTCCCTTAACTAATGAGCCAAAGAGATAAACAGATACAATATCCATCTTAAGTTCCTGCAACTTTTTTGTATATTCCAAAACATGTTTTCGGGCTAGTACTTTATCAAACTCATTATCCATTTTTTTACCTCTTCAATCTTGCTAAATTGCTCTTTTGTGTATATTTTTGTGCATTTTTTATAAAATGATTTTTTATAATCATCATATCTTGTATTAAGATTAAAGGTGGTAATTGTATCGAGTATTATTTTATTTTCATCATCAATCTCAATTTTTGCTTTTTTTGCAATTTTTACTAAATCGTGAATATAAGGCACAGTCCGATCGACATTCTGAACATAAAGTGCTTTCAGATATTTTTCAATTACTAGATGACTAATAAAAAGACACCAGGAATAGTCTCCTTTTTCAAAAAGATGATTGGCAACTTTCCAATCTTCTTCAGCGGTATTTAACCAATATTTTATGTGTTCTTCTTTTGTCATAGTTTGGATTGGAGCAGAGTTGCCACTTCGGAAGGCTCGTTTGCAACATCAATTCCGGCATTTTGCATTGCTTCGATCTTTTCAGCAGCAGTTCCGGAACCACTGGAAATAATTGCGCCGGCGTGTCCCATTCTTTTCCCGGGAGGAGCAGTTTTTCCCACAATAAATCCGACTACAGGTTTGGTAATATTTTCTTTTATAAATTTTGCAGCGAGTTCTTCTGCATTCCCACCAATCTCACCAATCAGAGCAATTCCTTCGGTTTGAGGGTCTTGCTCGAATAGTTTTAGATAATCTATAAAATTCATTCCGATAATCGGATCTCCTCCGATTCCAATGCAGGTGGATTCTCCGAGCCCGATTTTAGTTATATGATCTACGATTTCATAAGTAAGAGTTCCGCTGCGGGACATAAGACCGATCTTACCTTTTTTAAAAATCTGTCCGGGGAGTATTCCGACTTTCGCTTTTCGCGGAGATATCAAACCCGGTGAATTCGGTCCGATTAGTTTCACGCCTTTTCTATCCAAATATTGGGTTACATTTATCATCTCGTTTACCGGGACACCTTCGGAGATGGCAACAATTAATTTGACGCCTGCATCCGCGGCTTCATAGATTGCATCTGCTGCAAATTTGGCAGGAACAAAAAGTATGGAGGTATTTGCTCCGGTTTCTTTCACTGCATTTTCTACAGAATGAAAAACTGGAATGTCATCAACTCGTTGCCCGCCTTTTCCAGGAGAAACACCGGCAACGACGTTTGTTCCATATTGTTTCATTTTTGAAGCGTGAAAAGTTCCATCGCGTCCGGTAATACCCTGTACAACTAATTTGGTTTTTTTATCAATTAAAATACTCATAAGCCTCTAATCCGTATTACTGTGCAAATTTTATTGCTTTTTGGGCAGCATCCTTCATTGAATCTGCCAGAATGAGATCATCGCATTGTTTCAATATCTCATGACCTTTTTCTTCATTTGTTCCTGTTAAGCGAATCACGATCGGTACATTTATCTCAAGGGAGTTCAACGCTTTTACCAAACCGCGGGCAACATCATCACAGCGGGTAATTCCTCCGAAAATATTTATCATGACGGATTTCACATTTTCATCACCCAAAAGTATTTGCATTGCGTCAATGACTTTTTGAGGATTTGAACTTCCGCCGATGTCGAGGAAATTTGCGGGGCTTCCCCCATAAAGTTTGATCAAATCCATAGTTGCCATAGCAAGTCCGGCCCCGTTGACCATACACCCGATCGAGCCATCCAGTTTTATATAACTCAATCCCTTGCTTTTTGCGTCAAATTCTGCCTCATCTTCAGGGAGAATCTGGCGTAATTCTTCAATTTCAGGATGTTTATACAAAGCATTATCATCAAAATTCATCTTTGCATCAAGAGCAATGACTTTGCCGGAACTATCCAAAACTAACGGATTTATTTCGGCAAGAGAAGCATCGTTTTCCACATAGCAGCGATAAAGTTTTTTGATTATCTCAGCAGCCTGTCGAACCGCTTTAATGTCATCATAAAGTTTGAAAGCCAATGCACGGGCCTGAAAATCTTTAATTCCACCGTCAAGAGGATTGATTTTGAGTTTGAAAATTTTTTCCGGAGTGTTTTTTGCTACTTCTTCGATTTCAATCCCTCCGGCAGGACTGACCATAAAAACGATTTTTTTGGAATTTCTATCATTAGTCAAACCAATATAAGATTCACTTTGAATAGATACGGCTTCTGCTACAAGAACTTTTTCTACGGTTAATCCCTTAATATTCATCCCGAGGATTTCATTTCCGACCTTTTCAGCTTCTTCAGGTGAATTAGCCAATTTCACTCCTCCTGCTTTTCCACGTCCGCCGACCTGTACCTGTGCTTTGATTATGACTTTTTTTCCAATTTTTTCAGCAGCTTCTTTTATTTCTTTTGAAGTTTTGCAGACTATTTCCAAAGGGATAGGTATAGCGTAACTTGAAAAAAATTTCTTTGCTTGATATTCATCAATTTTCATAATTCTTTCTCTTTTAAATTTTGGGTTGCAACAGATTCTTTTATGTTTTTATGTCAAGTTTGTTTCCGATAAAAGTCCATACTTTTCTACTTCTAAAATCATTACTCGTTAATCGACATTCATTATTCATTTTTTTTATATCGAACTTCGACCACCGATTAACGATTTT
>JAYEKN010000104.1 GCA_034661015.1 Candidatus Cloacimonadota bacterium | reverse complement strand
TACAAAGATGACACTTCTCCGAAGCTAAAAAATTAAAAAATGGATAAAACTCTCGACTCGGACGCCGTCTGTTGCGTTCGAGTGGGGATAAGTCCAAGCAGGACTTGGCTCGAAAGCATTTTTTTGCACGTGTTCGAAACCCGAGTCGTGTCGAAAAAGAATGACGCGACTCGAGTTTCTCAAATCAATTGTAATTATTAAATCACCGGATATAAATCATCTTTCGTATTTTATGAAAATTTTCATTTTGAGACTTCGCTTCCATCTTATAAAAATAAATTCCCGATCCAACTCGTTTTTTCATTTCGTTTGTACCATCCCAGTTTACAGAGAAACGTCCAGCCTGATAAGTTTCATCCGAAACGCTTTTCACTTTCTGCCCTCGAATGTTGTAAATAGCGATGTTTACTTCACTTATCACCGGTAACGAAAACGATATATTTGTACTCGCAGAAAACGGATTGGGAAAATTCTGCTTCATCCCAAAAACAAGCGGAATGGAAGCCGGATTATCTATTTCTTGCATTCCATATTCCCAAGCGCCCATATCAGGAGCAATTCCTTCATATTCCTCCGGTGTCATATCCACGATTACATTTCCTTGCCACTCAAAATACGGTATGCCGGCATCTATGCAGGGAGAATCTTCTTGCAGGGAAAAATCTTCTTGGGTAAGATTGCTGAATTGGGGAATAGAATCTATATTTCCTTCTAACCAATTAATTGTTGCATTTCCATAAGGATCTTCTATGTTTTCTTCACCATCCTTGATATCCGAATGTGATACTGTTAATTCACTATTCCACATAAGTTTTATTTGAGAAAGCGAATCATTCCAACAAATAGTATTTACAAAAACAACATCACTACTAGAAAACTCAACAGCACAGTTTGAATAAGATCCTGGGATATTTCCGGCTATAGTTGTATTAGATATGTGAATTTTACCACCATTACCAGAAAATCCACTAGCAGTATTGTCAGCAATATTATTGCAAATTTCACACTTATCGATCATAACGCAAATAGTATCCGCATAGGAAGAGCCCGAACAATACAAACCACCACCTTTATAGCCCGTATTATTATTCATTTTAACTTGATTAAGAGATAGGTTAATATATTCATTATATATTCCACCACCTTTGTAAGAGTGATTATTTATTACGTTCACATCTTCAACAAATATCGAATCATCATAAACGGAGGTCCAAGATGATCCCTGCATTCTGATTCCTCCTCCGTAGGAATTGTAAGCAATTCCACAATTTCCATTTTGAATTGTCATCTGTTGAATTTTGATATTATCAACTGAATTGCAGTATATCAATCTAGACAAATCAGCACCATCCAAAATAGTTGTTTCAGCACTTTCACCTTTGAAATTAATATGACTTTTTCCATAAATTGGAAAATCTTCGCCTGTGGTATTTTGAGAATAAGTTCCGGTTGCAAGATGAATCGTATGAGGATTAGATTCATTGGAAATAATTCGATCCATTGCAAAACTAATATTCTGGAAAGGTTCATCCGGTGATATACCGGAATTGCTATTCGAACCGGAGGGACTGATATAAATATCCTGATCTATTTGCTCGATCTTGCCATTCTGAATATCCATATTAAATTGATCAGGAGGGTACAAATGATAATTATCAGGATATAAAACTGTAAATGTATCTACAAAAACATCAATAATACCGGAATTATAATTATACAAATCTTTTGCAAAGTAATCCCAAGATGATATATCATTACAATATATATTTGATAAATCTTCTTGATCAAATATTGGAGTGGAATTATTGAAAAATATCCCTCCCCCGTCTGCATAAGAATAATTTTGGCAAACAGTTGTTGCCTTAAAGGTTGGATTTGAATTTTCCAAATACATTCCACCACCATTGTAATGAGCAGTATTTTGACGTACTATTACTCCATCAAAAATTGGATCAGAATTATTTAAATATAATCCACCACCGTGAGCTAAAGAACTATTTTGACAAATTGTTACTTCTTGCAAAGTTGCATCTGAGTTATTTAAAAATATACCACCACCGAAATTACTGGTATTATTAGTAGAGTTACTAAAAATTTTCAAATTATTCAATATCGGATCGCAGTTAGAAAAATATAAACCTCCCCCGTGTGAGCTGTAACCAGATCCACTATTTCCATTTTGGATTGTCATTTGTTGAATTCTGAAATTATTGACTGATTCGCAGTAAATCAATCTTGACAAATTGGAACCATCGAGAATTGTGTTTTCGCTGCTTGCGCCCTGTAAGTTAATATTAGCTTTTGCGTAAAGGGGAAAATCTTCACCGGTTATATCATGCGAATATATCCCGGGAGCGAGATGGATCGTATGCGGATTTAAATCATTGGAAACAACTCGTTCCATCGCATAAGAAATATTCTGAAAAGGATCAGCGGGTGATAAACCGGAATTGCCATTCGAACCGGAAGGATTGACATAAATATCCTGATCCAACTGTTTTATCTTGCTATGCTCCACATCCACATAAAATTGAGTGCGTGGATAAACATAATCTTGATTAGCAAATAAGACAGTAAAAGTATCTACAAAAACATTCACAATATCGTTTCCGTAAACGAATAGGTCTTTACCGAAATATTCGTGGGATGAGATTTCGTTATAATAGATATCGGAGAGGCTGTATTCATCGAATGTTGGCTCTGAAGCTTTAAAATATATGCCCCCCCCGTTTTCTTGAGCAAGATTGTGGCAAACCGTTACTTCCAAAAATATCGCATCCGAATGATCTAGGTAAATCCCACCGCCATCTTCATCAGTCTCATTATTTATTATTTTCAAATTATCGAGTGTCGGATTGCACCAAGAACAATATAATCCACCACCATTATCTGAATATCCGGAATTCCCATTCGTGATAGTGAAATTTTGCAGAACTACTTCATCCACAGCACAAATCATCCCTCTGGCGGTTTCCTCGGCATCGAGAACAGTTAAATTTTTATTTTCACCAATTATTGAAACATAATTTTTGCACCTAATAGGAAATATTTCTCCGGTTTGTGAGGGAGAATAAACTCCATTGGCGAGAAAAATCGAATGAGGATCATTTTCACCCGCTAAAATTTTCTGAAGGGCAAAACCAATCGTTTGCAAAGGTTCGGTGGAAGTGAGTCCGGTATTATTATTCGAGCCTTCGGGATTTACATATAAATCTGCTGAAACAGGCTCGATCTTCGCATTTTGAATATCAAAATTAAAATATGAGATTGGATTAGCATAGTAACCATCCGGTTCTAAAACCGAAAAAGTATCTACCACAATTTGGATAACATTGGATTGATCGGAAGCAAGATCATTACCCTCACTACTCTCTAAAGAATGATTATAGAAAATATTACAACGATTGTGCGGGTCAAAATCGGGATTACATTCATAAAAATATATTCCTCCCCCCTTTCCCGAACTGGTATTATTAAAAACAGAAACATTTGAAAAAGTTACCGGAGATTCCCTAAGATAAATTCCGCCCCCTTGTTTTGCCGAGTTGTTCTCAAATATGCAATTTGCGATATTTATATCGGAAGAACTGCGGATTTGCATTCCTCCCCCATAATACTGCGAATGATTATTAATAAAAGAAACGTTGCTTATATTAATTCCCGTTGCGCCAACACAGAATAATCCGCCAGCCCTATTCCATAATGAATTATAAGCGTTTTTCAAGGTCAGGTTTTGGAGAGAAAAGTTTTGAATGGAAAAACAATAAATTATGGATGAGAGTGCTTCTGCATTTAGTGTTGTAGATGCTTGGGAATTACCAATAATACTCAAATGCCCTTTCGCTTCCAACGGGAATATTTCGTTTGTAGCAGAGGGTGAATAGATCCCATCTGCAAGGTGAATTGTGAGCGGATTCAGGCTGTCCGGTGAAATCATTTCCAATGCAAGAGATAAGGATAAAAGCGGCTCTAATGCGGACAAACCGCTGTTACTGTTCGAGCCATTTGGACTGACATACAGATCTTCCTGCACAGAATCAACCAGTCCGTGTTGAATATCGAAAGTGAAATTTTCCAGAAGATACACCTGAGCAGCAGTCGGCACGAGAACGGTAAATGTATCTAAGATTACATTCAATATTTCACTCGGAGTGCCGTAGATATCATCAGAATGATTATCACTGGAGAAATTTTTATTTAAGTAAATATTAGATAAATTAT
>JAYEKN010000103.1:13828-19075 GCA_034661015.1 Candidatus Cloacimonadota bacterium | reverse complement strand
ATTTTTTAGGAATTCGAATCACGCCATTTTTTTTGGCTGGACTTGGGTTGCGACAAAATTAAAATTTTATTATACGTTTTACCGCCTTTTGCTTATCATCCACAACTAACTTGGCAAAATAGGCTCCATTAGAAACCGGATAATCGTGCTTATCCACACCCTTCCAGTTTACTTGAAAATTTCCCGGAGAGGAATAGGCATCTATCAGGGTTCGGACAAATTGCCCTTTTATATTGTATATTGTTAGATTCACGATTCCGGTTTGAGTAAGTTGAAAAGAGATGACAGTTTCATTGCGGAAAGGATTGGGTGCTGAAGTTAATTTTATGCTTTTGTCTAGAGGTTCTTCTCCGACGGCATATCCCGGCCATTCATAAGCACCCATATCTACTGTCTCTCCGTAGATTCTGGGATTGCCGGCAAGGTCGAATTCCGGTAGTTCAATTCCCGCCGGTAAATCCAGAGTTCCCGCGTCTATACAGGGAGAATTCTCCTGAAGTTGGTAAGGATATTCACCGGATTGTGTCCAGTAAGGAATTGTATCCAGATTTCCTTCCAACCAATTGATTTCTGTATCCCCCTGACTATAAATACCATCTTCTCCACCTTGAATAAGAGAATTTCTTACAGTTATACCAGTCGGTCCATAAGCAGGAATACCGTTTTCTTTCAAATGAATCTGATAGTTTGCATAATTATCATAAACTATCGAATTGATTAAAGTTAAATGTGCACCATTTCTAATAAATATTGTTGCCGGACCATTTCCAAAGCACTCATTATCACCTATTGTTGCATTTATCAATACTATACTCGAGTTATCAATAAGGACAATAATATTTGAGTTAGGCCATTCGTCTTCATAACTCGTATTATCTGATATTTGCAAATTTACCAGCATACTTGTATCTTGGGTTGAATTAGTTGAATTGGACATACTCATTAAAGCTCCTCCACAACCTCCAACTAAAGGCTCGGTTCCCATCACTTTAATATTCTCTCCATATGTTCTTATAGGAGGAACATATAAAGGGTAACTGCCAAAACAATCAATTATTGTAATATTTTTATAGGTATTTATAAAATTGGAATCAGTTGTACTGGGCATTAAAATAAACTGTGAAGCGTTTTCATCTTGACCATATGTACAATCTTTAATCGTTAAATTCTCAAGATGAACACTGGTGTGACCATAAAATCGTAACTGAACTCCACTATATTCCCAATAGCCGTTTCTGAGTGTAAAATCCTTGATCGTCATCTCTTTCTCTCCATTCCAGGCTGCGATTAAAGCATATTCAAACTCCCCGTCTATTATTGTGTTCTCTTCACTTTCGCCGATCAAACTTACATAAGTTCTCATATTCAGGGGTAAACTCTCTCCGGTTTGTGATGCGGAATATATCCCGTCAGAAACATAAATAGAATGCGGATGCAGGCTATCGGCTTTTATCTTGAGCAAAGCAAAAGTGATACTCTGTAAGGGTTCACCCGGATTTAAACCGGAATTACTATTATCACCTTCAGTGCTAACATATAGATCTGCTTCTACTTGTTCCACAACTGATTCTTGACAGGAAAATCCGTAATCCTCCCCTTCTACCATATAAATAGATTCACCGGTTGGTTCTGCTACTGTAAATTTATTTAGTACAATATTCAGACTATCAAAACCATTTATTGTTATTTCGTTCCCCAGTGCTGCATAATTTAGGTAAATACTACACAAATTTTCTTCATCAAAATATATCTCAGAATTATCCCATATTGTAATATTTCCGGTGTACAAGGAGTGATTGTTTGTGATTTCTGTTCCAGCCAAAAAAAGAACAGAATTCCTCGAATAAATTCCACCTCCACCAAAAGCTTCATTATCTTTAATTACACAATTAATTATATCCAAATGTGAATTCCAACTATAAACACCACCCCCACTCCTGAGTCCAATACTAACAGAACTATATGGATTACCGCTACCATTTCTTAAAGTAAATCCATATAAAATGCCTTCATCCACATTCTTCAAATACACGCAACTACCATTCTGATTACCGTCAACTACAGTACTATCTATATAAGTTGAATCTCCGGTAACCATATTTAATGAACCGATTGTTAGACTTTTCTCAAGATAATCAACATTCTCATAATATATTCCGGGATATACCAAAACCGTATCCCCATCTGTAGAAGCATTTATCCCCTCCTGGATAGTCGGATAATCGCCGGAGCCACATATATCCACCACTATTACTTCTCCATAGAGTGATGATACAAATAAATAGAAAATTATAAATATATATAAACTTCTCTTTGATAACATAATGAATTCCTTCCTTAATAAAAACCATACCCGATCTGTAATAAACAGACCGGGTATGATATTTTCTTTATCTGATCAACAATATTTTACTAACTGCATTCTGATTCGATGTTTTAACCTGATAGAAATATACTCCGTTAACAACTGACTCGCCATTATATCCAGTACCGTCCCAAATTGCATCATATTTACCGGAATCCATCTCTCCGTTATACAAATCCTTTACTTTCTGTCCCCATATATTATAAATATTTACTGATACGGTAGTTTGGCAGGGAACATAAAAAGAAAGTTTTGAATTTCCGATGTTCATATTGTAAGGATTGGGATAATTTGCAAGAACCTGCAAACGTTCTTTATCAAAGTTCGAGGCGGGTAGTTCAATTTCGCTAAGTTTAACAATAGAATAATCATCACTATGAGAATATAGTTTTCTAATCTCAAATTTGGATTTCTTTTGATCGAACACCGAATAATTATTTACAGTGGATTTGCCACCACGTCCGATCTCCAATTGAAAGGTCAAGGCAACCGGGTCTCTACCGGATGATGAAGTATAAGCCAATATTTGAGCTTTGGAACTATCTACAACGCTGGCTCCCACGCATTCATCATCTTCAAAAATACCTATCTCGGTTACATTGGCGGGAATATCAATCACATCAATTACATTATAGTCGGATTTCTCGTTATATGTAAATGATTGAGGTTTTCCCTTTCTTGCCGAACCCCATATCGGTGTGTGGGGGTAATGCCAGACAAATCCCGCAACATCTTCATTAAATGAAATAATGTATCCTTTGCCAAACTCCAGATATTTCCCTTTTGTGCTATTAGATGCCACCGGGATGGAGTTTCCATTACGCGGAATAGTTTGCTTACAATAATACCAGTCTTCTGCCTTTACGCTCTCTACCTTATCCCATACCGAGCCAAAAGCATCGACAATATTCTGGGTTGGTAATAATGTATAACTTACCCAGTAAGTGTGTCGTGATATTGCATTTTCAAGGGTTGGCTCATTATCGGGACGCAGATAACCGGCTAAGGAAAGATTATTTGAGAATGACCATGGAATCCAATTGTTCATCCGAAGTTTATAGAGTTCATTCCAATTGACCATTGTAAAATCAAGAGGATCATGGTACCAACCTGTTCCGCCATAATATGTCATTTCCCTGTTATCTGATGCTACAACCTTTTCTATATACGGTAATAATGGATCTACCATAAGTTCCGCATTGTAATCTCCGGATACGTCCGGTACTACCGGGAAACTTTCCCAATTCCAATTTGGATGAAGTGTGCGGTTATAATATGGTTTGTCATTTGAGTACTCTTTAAACAGAGTTGTTCTGCCGGTAAAAGGGTGGAAGAGCAGTTCATCATCATTTATATCTCCCTGTCCCGGAAGATTTAAATCTCCAAAGTCGCTCATTATCAATCTGAAGCAACTACTTTCATTAGATGAGGAAGGGCTATATTGTAATTCATGATCATTGTCAATGGAATTTCTATAATTATAGATATCGGTTCCATCGGAAAACACAAAATTCATATTCCAAGAACCGATTAATTCCTCTAAGGCAGCGTGTATGCCTTCATTCACATTCCAGCCATTTTGAGCAATATTCTGAATAATCCAACGGAAATATAATTCAGAATCAACTATAGGATCTGTCGTATAATTTTCATCATAGGGAGATTCCAAATGATTAGAAATATATGTAATATCGCTTCCAGATAAAGTACCATTGTGCGCAAACGAATAAATTATTTCATCTGTTTCCCACAGAAACGGATGAGGATCATCTATACCTGTAGCGCCACTGGATGCTGCTCGAATATGACCAATGACTATATGAGCTTCTGCTTCAACTATTTCACTTTGAAAATCATCGTAGGCTGAACTATTATACGCTGCACCATCTCCACGTTCGATAAAAACTGTTCCGGGATCATCGGGTAGATAGTACAACAATGCCCAGCCATCATCATTGGGGAAATATGGATTATATGTTGTTGTACTTTGTGATTGCAATTCATCCAAAGCGTTTTCAAGGAGATCGCCGGTATTTTGGGAAGATAGTACTTTGTTATCTTTTCCAATCATTGTTAATAACCTGCAGCCAAACAAACTGGCAGATGATAAACCCATTATTAATAAGACTATCAATATTATTTTTGTTCTTTTATGTATCATTTTTTTCTCCAAAATTTTGTTCGGTTAATAAATTAATCCGCCTAATTTCCTTCTCGCCAAAACGGGATAAGAAAGTGGCGAAAAGTATTCTCTAAAAGTGAAACTCAATTAGCAATATCAGACCTTTCAGTTTCATCTCCAATAACAATCTTCTGCATTAAAGTCTCTTCTGTTGCGAGAAGAAAAACAGAAAAGACATTATCTAAATGAATCTGTTCTTCCCGAGTTTGGTTAATGAAAATTTATTATAAAATATAAAAAATTTTAAGTTACGGTATACTGGTAAGTTAGGTGGGGAGGGGTAGAGTGATTGGGAGAGGGCGAGACTTTGCGAAGGAGCGAGGGAAAAAATTGAGATTAAAATTCCGTAGAATTTTTCTAAGATCAAAAAATCTTATTATTCTCACTATTTTCTCCTTCTAAATTGAAAAGATGTTGTGTGTTATAAATTTTGTTTTTCACAATTACGTCAAATATTTCGGATGTAAATTATTTTACAAATAGCATTTTCTTTTCCATTGTTTTCTCATCCGTTTCTACTTTATAGAAATATACACTCTGGGCAACTTGTTTTCTCTGCTCGTTTTTTCCGTCCCAAATGGCAGAATATTTATAAAGCGGTTCTTTGGCTGTTGCATTAACACGGTTAATTCACTCCAAACTGCATACTTTTGCTCGGTTGCATTAACACGGTTAATGCACTCCAAACTGCATACTTTTG
>JAYEKN010000103.1:0-13728 GCA_034661015.1 Candidatus Cloacimonadota bacterium | reverse complement strand
CACTCCAAACTGCATACTTTTGCTCGGTTGCATTAACACGGTTAATGCACTCCAAACTGCATACTTTTGTACAAATTTTTTATAATTTTTGTCGGAGTGAGAGAACGTTCTCCAAAATCTTTCAAAAGAATATCAGCAGTTTTTCCCAAAATAAATGAGCCCACACGAGCTGCATCGTATTCGGAAAATCCTTGTCCGAGAAGTGATACGATAATTCCGGTTAACACATCTCCGTTTCCGCCGGTACTCAAGCCGGGATTTCCCACAACATTGAAAGTAGTTTCCTTATTATTGCAAATTACAGAGGTAGCACCTTTTAGCAAAATAATCACATTGTATTTTTTTGCAAATTTGCGTGTATGTTCCAAAAGATTCGTTTCGATTTTTTCCACAGGTAAATCAATGAGACGAGAAAATTCGCGGATATGCGGAGTAAAAATGTAAGGTTTTCCATTTAAATATTTCAATTCTTCCAAATGATCCTGAAAAGCATTTATCCCGTCTGCGTCTATAACAGTAAGTTTTGTGTTTTGTTTTAAAAATTCTCTTACGAATCTTGCAGTAGATTCATTCCGGGAAATTCCCGGTCCAATTGCAATTGCATTGGAATTTTTTGTAAATTCCAAAATTTCATCCAATGCGTCAAATGATATTGTTTGTGAATCGGTTTCATTTACAGTTTTGGACATTATTTCGATCAAAGAATTTTCAAAGATAGGGGAAAGACTTCTCGGATGGATTAGTTTAATCAAACCCGAGCCAATTTCCAAAGCAGATTTGCTTGCCATAATTGCAGCACCGGTAAGTCCGGCAGAACCGGCAATTATGGCTATTTTCCCATAATCGGTTTTATCTGAATTTGATTTTCGAGAAGGAAAGAACGATTCGATTTCTTCCAGAACTTCAGCTTCAGGTGGATTTTCTGCATAAGTAAGAGGGGAAATCCCAATATCTATCACATAAACTTTACCGGAATATTCTCTGCCGGGAAAGAGAAGATGTCCGTATTTCAAAGCAGCCATTGTGAGTGTGAAATCCGAATTTACAGCCACATTTGCTACTTCACCGGTTTCCGCATTTACTCCTGATGGAATATCAATTGCTACTTTTATCCCAATATGTTTATTTATCAATTCTATAATTTTTTTTCGATATCCTTTAATTTTACCCTTTAGCCCGATTCCAAACATTGCATCAGCAATAACATCAAAGTACGGCAGCTCATTTGCAAAATATTCTACTGCATCATCATTGGAAATGAAAACAATTTCGCAGGACAATTTATCTAAAATCCCATAATTTTTTTTAGCAGAGGGAGAAAATTTCTCCTCATTTCCGATTACAAAACAGCAAACATCATATCCGTGATTAAAGAGCCATCTTGCAACGACAAAACCATCTCCGGCGTTATTACCGGTTCCGCAAACTACTGCGATGGAGTTATCTTCTTTGATTAGATTCGTTTCAATAATTTCCGCTGCTTTTTTTCCGGCATTTTCCATTAATACTATTCCTTCTAAACCAAAATTTTCAATTGTAAATTTGTCATAATTCTTCATTTTATCCGGACTTAATACAAACATTTTTACCTCCGATATTTTTCTTTAATTAATTATTATTTCGATTGATATGCAATTTATTTGAAGTGTTGCTTTAAATTGATTCATTGCATTCAAGCTGGACGTTCCTCCCGAAAGCTTTCGGGAGGGCTTGGGAACGAAGATTGTGTGTTTGGAGCTTGGGAACGAGAGAGTGTGTTTGGCATTTTAAATTTAATATTTATTTCTGGAATTAGTGCAATTCGTGAATTTTTTCCGTTCTCCGTTCTCCGTATTCCCTATTCCATTATTCCGTTCTCCGTTATTCCTTATCTTTCTTTAATTTTATTTCAATGATTGAGCCTTTATTCGATTCACTTTTTACAATATAGATTTTTCCATGATGAAAATCTTCAACAATTCTTTTGGTTAAACTCAGGCCCAAACCCCAACCGCGTTTTTTGGTTGTAACTCCGGTTTTAAATAGGGATTTTCTTAAATTTTTTGGAATTCCTTTGCCCTGATCAGTAACCCGAATATATAAAAATTTTTGATCTTCATAAATTTTAATTGAAATAATTCCGGATTTTTCTTTCATAGCGTCAATTGAATTTTTTATCAAGTTTTCAAGAGCCCATTTTATCAAATCGGGATCGAAAAGAAAATCCTGCATTTTAGTCTCATTTATAAATTCAATTTCGATTTTATTACTCTCTTTGGGAATTCGAGCTTTGAAATATTCGATAACGGATTGAATGGTTTGCGAAATATCCGATTCTTTTAATTTGATAGATGAGCCGACTTTTCCGAATCTGGATGCAACATTCTGCAAGCGGGCAATATCCTGCTTCATATGAAGAACAGTTTGCTCAAGAAGTTCATCTTCAGAATTTTCAGAAACTTTTAGTTCCAACATCTGCACCCACCCGAGCAATGAAGTGATCGGGGTTCCAAATTGGTGAGCAGTTTCTTTTGCAAGAGCAATCCAAAGATGTTCTTTCTCTCGCCGTTTCATTGTAATAATCACAATGACTCCGGCAGCTATGAAAAGTAAGACTATGAAAAATTCAAGATAGGGGAGGAATTTAAGCCGCTTTATTGTTGAAGATTGGCTGTAAAATATTTTAGAGATTATTTCATTATTAGTTGGTTCGGTAAGGACAATAAATGAATTGTCGGATTTCATTTTTTCGATAAGATTTCTCAATTGCTTCTGATTAGATTGGTTTGATATTTTATTATCCGGCAAATAATCTTCCAAGTTTTTCCAATATTTGGGCTCTTCCTTCCCATCTGTTACGATAATTGGATAATCAATTTTCTTTACGACCTCTGAAAGAATGATTTCGAGCAGATCTCCTTCGATGTTTTCCTTTGTAGAAATTTTGACAAAACGAGCGTATATTTTTGGAAAAACTTCCAATTCATTTCGTACCTTATGAAGCAGGTTGCTGGTGTAGATTGCAAAAAATAGGATAATAGCCAACCCACCAATGATGAAATAATATCGAATAAAAAGCAGACTTTTTCTGTTATCCATCCTCTTCATCCTTTGCTTTTTGCCAAAGATTTTCCATTTCAGTAAGATTGCTGGAAAAAAGGTTTTCTTTCAAAGTCTTTTCGATATAACCAAATCTTCTCATAAATTTTTTCGTTGTTAACTCCAAAGCAAATTCCGGGTCAATATCAAGCTTTCTTGCTACATTTACAAGTGCAAAAATTAAATCACCAATTTCTTCCTTCATCTTTTTTGCATCATTTTTTTGTAATTCATGTTCGAATTCAAGTAATTCCTCTTTCAATTTTGCAAATGTATCCGTAACATTTTCCCAGTCAAATCCCACAGTGGCTGCTTTGCTCTGAATTCTTCTTGCCTTGATAAGTGCCGGTAAACTTTTTGGTAATCCTTCTAAAATTGAATTTCTGTGAGCCTTTTCTTTTCGTTTTATCTTCTCCCAATTATGCTCGACTTCTTCGGCAGTTTTCACACTTATATCACCGAAAATGTGCGGATGCCGTCTTTTCATTTTTTCGTTTATCTTGGCAATTACATCTTTGATAGAAAATTGTTCATCCTGTTCTGCTATTTTGCATTGAAATACAATATGCAAAAGCAGGTCGCCCAATTCTTCTTTTAATAATTCGGCGTCATTCAGTTCAATTGCTTCAGAAATCTCATACACTTCCTCAATCATATGCGGGCGAAGAGTTTCGGGAGTCTGTTTGAGATCCCATGGGCATCCATTCTTTGGGTCTAAAAGAACTGTAATAATTTTTAAAAGTTCTTCAAATTCTTTCAAGATATTTCCTCAGTTTCTTTGAAATCAAAATAAAAAATAATCAGTTGCGATTAAATAAACTGGGATTTTGATTTTGATAATTTCTTCTGACCATTCCAATGC
The DNA here is from genome assembly GCA_034661015.1 of Candidatus Cloacimonadota bacterium. Taxonomy (NCBI): domain Bacteria; kingdom Pseudomonadati; phylum Candidatus Cloacimonadota; species Candidatus Cloacimonadota bacterium. The sequence goes on along the minus strand of JAYEKN010000103.1, from coordinate 9,788 downwards.
ATTTGCTAAAACCGATTTTTGTATAAAACGGTTCGATCTGCTTATCACAAACAATATCAATTGCGTACATTTTATTTAGGCTTATTAGCATTTTTTTCACTAATTCCCTACCAATTCCGCAGTTCTGATATTCCGGTATAACCTCAAGCAAAGGGATAAACGCATAAAATATTCCATCGGAAATTGCATTAATGAAGCCGACACACTGCTTTTCAGTAATAGCAAGCCAGATTTTATAACTATTTTTCAGAATTTTATAATGTGTTTCAGGATTTGGATGCTCTGGCCAATCAACAAAAAAACCTTTTAAAGATTCGTTAGATATTTGTTCGATATCATCAGTATAAATGATATTTTTCATTAACAACAACCGAAAAATTTAGGAAAAATTGTATCTAAAAACCTGCCGGATAACTTTGATATTCGATTCTGAATTGAAAATTTTGGCTGGGCTTATATTCCAACTGAAAATTGGGTAATATTTTTGTATTATCTTTCAGTGAAAAATTATTTTCAGAGCCGAAAAATTTGTAATTAACAAAATTCAGATCAAGCTTCATATTAAGATTTTTAGCAAATTGATATTCAAAACGATTTGTAAAATTGGATAAAATCAACGATTCGTTTTCATTTGAGCTGAAAACAGAAGTTACGGAAAAAGATTGCGAAGTTTGAAGTTTGCTCATGTTCAAAGTAGATGGAAATTGAAAAGCAGAAATGGGATTCATCTTAGTAACATTTTCCTGAGCAGATAACGCGATTGAAGTTAGGAGGATAATTATTATTATAAACACTATTTTTTTCATTGTAAACTCCTTTAAGGGGGGGGGTTAGGGTGAAACCCTATTTATCATTCGTGGAAATGGAATTGCTTCCCGAATGTAACGTTTGCCGGAAATCCAGGCGATAAACCGCTCCAGTCCGATCCCGAAACCACTATGTGGGACAGAGCCATATTTTCGGAGATCAAGATACCACTGAAATTCTTTCATCGGCATATTTTCCGCCTCCATTCTTTCCTTGAGAAGCTCGTAATCATCTTCTCTTTGTGAGCCGCCGATAAGTTCACCAAATCCATCAGGGGCGATCAAGTCTGAACCGAGGACGAGATCGGGATTTTCTACATCTCTTTTCATATAAAAAGCTTTTATTTGTTTGGGCCATTTTTCTACGAAAACCGGAACATCGCTTTCTCGGGCAATTTCTTCTTCCTCTTCGGCACCAAAATCATCGCCGAAATTGATATCATATCCTTTTTCTTGGAGGAATTTGATAGCTTCGGAATAAGTTATTATTTTAAAAGTTGCATCTGCTTTTTGCAATTTTTCAATATTGCGTTCTAAGATTTTCAATTCATTTTCATTTTTTTCAATAACTTTTCTAATGACAAAGCGAATTAATTTTTCTTGTATTTGCATGTTTTCTTTGTGTTCAACAAAAGCAGCTTCAGCATCCATCATCCAGAATTCAGTAAGATGTTTTCTGGTTTTCGATTTTTCCGCTCGAAATGTGGGACCAAAATCATAAACTCGCCCCAAACTCATAATCCCCGTTTCTGCATAGAGTTGACCGGATTGTGAGAGATAGGCTTTTCCTTCATCGAAATAGGGAACCTCAAAAAGTGTGGTCGTGCCTTCGCAAGCATTTGGTGTGAGAATAGGGGAATCGTAACGGTAGAAATTATTTTCATTCAGATATTCGCAAATTGCATAATAAACCGTATGACGGATTTTCAGCAACGCATTTTGATTTATGGAACGCACCCAAAGATGACGATTGTCCAGCAAGAAACTTGTTCCATGTGCTTTTTTCTGGATTGGATATTCGGCAGCAATTTGGATGATCTCAATATTAATTAAGTCTAATTCGTAGCCGGAAGGTGCTCTTTTATCAGGTTTTACTTTCCCCCATATTTTTACGGAAGATTCAATGGTCAATTCTGCACATCTGCCAAATAGTTCATCGCCAATATTCGGTTTGAAAGCTACGGTCTGAATTTCACCGGTTCCATCTCGAATTATGATAAATTGAATTTTCCCACTGGAACGACGATTTCTTACCCACCCTCGAATAAGAACTTCATCACCATCAAATTTCCCTATATCTTTAATTAAAACTTTTTCTGCCATGATTATACAATACCTTTTCTATTTTTATCAATATCTTTCATTATGTCAAATGCTACGCGAAGAGCTTCGTAACCGTCATTTCCGTTCACTATCGGGCGTGTGTCGTTTTTTATTGCGTTAACAAAACTTTCCAATTCGGCTCTAAGCGGTTCCTTTTCGATTATTTCAGGTCTTTCCGTATCAAACATCTCAAAAATATTTGCAGTTCTATCACCGGACATAATCTCTGCCATGATGTCATTTATTTTAGGATTTTTCTTAACAATATTCACGATTTTTTTCTGATAATCAAGAGAAATATATTTGTCTTTTTGGAAGAATCTTATTTTACGTTCTTGTTTTAGAGAGATTCTACTAGCTGTAATATTTGCCAAAGCTCCATTTTCAAATTCAACTTTTGCATTTGCAATATCCACGTCATCCGTAACAATCGGTACTCCAACTGCATTTATACTTTTGACTTTACTTTTCACAAGCGAGAGAATAATATCTATGTCGTGGATCATCAAATCAAGCACCACCGGAACATCGCTTCCACGGGGTGTGAATGGAGCGATGCGATTTGCCTCAATAAAAAGGGGATTCAGCAGAACATTCGACAAGGATAAAACCGCTGGATTGAAGCGTTCTATGTGCCCAACTTGAATTTTAAGATTTCTTTTTTCAGCCATTTCGACCAGTTCTTTTGCCTGATTCAGTTCACTACAAATCGGTTTTTCGATAAGAACGTGTTTTCCGGATTTCAAACACTGCTTTGCATATTGATAGTGGGTGGTGGTGGGGGTGGCAATATTTATTGCATCCGTTTGTGATATAAGTTCTTGAGCGGAGTTGAATACTTTACAATCAATTCTTTTCGCGATTTCCTTGGCTCGAACTTCATCTGTATCAAAAATTCCAATCAATTTCGTGGAATCCATTTCCATATAATTTCTGGCATGATGCTGTCCTAAGTGTCCAACACCCAAAACTCCAACTTTCATAAACAATATCCTTTTAAATTTGTTTTTTGTTAGAAAATTTAGAGAGAATTTATATGTCAATATATTCGGAAATTTGAGGAGTGGAAAAGCAGAAATGGGTACTAATTTAGAAATTGTCCGCAAAGGTAGCATATCAAATAAAATATATTCTTCATCCTTTTTATAACTCATCCCCTAACCCCTTCTCTTCAAAGAGAAGGGGAACTTTTATCTCCCTCTCTCCGCCAGCTGGCGGAAGGGTCGGGGTGAGGTCGAAAAATAGTACTTTACGGACAGATTCTAACTTGAGTCCATCCGTAAACTCGCATTTTTGCAATGATTCTCCGAATGTGATTCGACGCAGATAAACACTGATTATGCTTATGAACCCCTGTTGAATATTAAAATACAAAGCATTCAACGCTGATATTACACTTTTTACAAAAAAATTTTATCTTGCGAAAATCGGTTTTGTCGGTTTTCATCTTCTTTTTGAATAAAATATTTTGACATTTGAGGTGGCATTCCTAAACTATAAACCAAAATTAGCACTCACCTTTACCGAGTGCTAAAACAAGGAAATTTAAAATGATAAATGATTCAAATTGTGTATTAACCAAAAGGCAACAAGATATTCTAAAATCAATAATTTTAGAACACATCAAAACAGCCGAAACTGTTGGCTCCAGCGTATTAGCAAATGATTATGATCTGAACGTGAGCTCCGCAACAGTGCGGAATGAAATGAGCGTGTTAACGGAAATGGGCTATATTGAACAGCCATACACATCTGCCGGACGCATTCCAACCGCAATGGGTTATAAATTCTATATTAATGATATAATTGATTTTGATAGGGAAATTCCTGATAAAAAGATAAAACTTATGCAGACTCTTCTTTCTCAAAATTATCAAAGTCTGGAAAATATGCTTTCTTCAGTTTTAAAATTTCTTGCAAATATTTCCGGACAAATGAGCATAATTGCCGAACCGGACTTTTCATTCGGTATCCTCGAATCTTTCAATATATTTCTTTTAACGAGCGATAAATTATTAATCGCAATCAGTTTGAGAGCCGGATTTGAAAAAACTTTCATTATTCCAAACAAACACAAACTTTCTCAGCATCAAATACGTGCCATTGAACGTTATTTGAATGACAACTTTGCTCAAAAATCTTTTAACCAGATCAAGCACATTCTTAAAAAAGAATTACGCAACACTACTGATTCCCAAAAGACGATTATCCAAAGCATTAATACTGAAATTCAAAAGGCATTACAGAAAGCTAGCAATCTGAATCTGCGCTTTGAGGGTGATATTGGATTTATGAGTCAGCCGGAATTCAATTCTCAGCTGAAAGTTTTAAAACTACTTAAAGCTATAAACGACCATAAAAAAATTGAAAATATTTTTAAAAATTATCGGCAAAATGATTATACAATATTGATGGGCGAAGAAACCGGCATTGAAGGTCTCGAAGATGCCGTCCTCATTTTCGGAAAATACGAAATTATGAATTTAACCGGTTTCATCGGTATTCTTGGCACAAAAAGAATGAATTATACCGACAATATTCCCATAATTTGCTTTGCTGCAAGAATGATTACCGAGTTGTCTGAAAAAGGCGCATTAATTCCATATCAAATAAAAAATAAATAATTTCTAAGGTGAAACAAATGACTAAGAAGCCACAAAATAAAAAAAATCCGAAAATCAAGAAAGACCAAGAAATGAAAAAAAGGCAAGAACAAAAAGACGAATTGTCAATCTTGCAAGAAGAAAATGGAAATTTGAAATTGGAAGTAGAAAAACTCAAAGATCAATGGATTAGAACGATGGCTGAGTTTGACAATTTCCGTAAAAGAAATTTGAAAGAACGCCAAGAATGGATCAAATATGCAAATCGAGATTTGGTGCTGGAACTGATAGATGTTCTGGAAAATATGGAAAAATCTATTGAATCTTTAAAAACAGATAAAAAATTTAAGACCCATTTGCAGGGAATTAAACTCGTTTACGATCAATTTTTTGATATTCTTAAAAAACGAGGATTAAAAAAAATGGAAGTGTTAGGTGAAAATTTTGATCCACAATTACACGATGCATTGATCTTTACTCCAAACGAAAATTATGATGAAAATGTAATATTCGATTGTATTTTAAATGGGTATTTCTTTGATGACAAGGTTCTTCGTCATGCCAAAGTTGCAGTTACTCAACCGGCTGATGAAGACGAGAGTAAAAATAGCGAAGATACAGATGAAGAAAATAATATAAAAAATAATAAAAATGAGGTGAATGATAATGAGTAAAATAATTGGCATAGACCTTGGGACAACAAATAGTTGTGTTGCGGTCATGGAAGGCGGAAAATCCACCGTTATTCAAAATTCTGAAGGTGGAAGAACCACATCATCGGTCATTGGATTTCCAAAAGACGGCGAAAGATTAGTCGGACAGTTGGCAAAACACCAGCTGGTAACCAATCCCGAAAACACCATATATTCTATAAAGAGATTTATGGGACGGAAAAGAAATGAAGTGAAGGCTGAAACTGACACCGTCTCTTTTGAAATTGATGCAGATTCCAAAGGCGAAGTTGTTGTAAATATTCTCAATGAGAAGAAGAAATTTAAACCCCAAGAAATCTCCTCAATGATTCTTGCAAAACTAAAAGAGACTGCAGAAGATCATCTTGGAACCAAGGTTGACAAAGCAGTGATCACAGTTCCCGCATATTTCAACGATGCTCAAAGACAGGCAACAAAAGATGCGGGTAAAATTGCCGGACTTAGTGTTGAACGAATCATCAACGAACCTACAGCAGCAGCACTCGCTTATGGTTTGGAAAAGAAAAATGATGAAATAATCGCAGTTTACGATCTCGGTGGAGGAACATTTGATATATCCATCCTCGAAATCGGTGAAGGTGTTGTGGAAGTTCTTTCCACAAACGGCGATACGCACCTTGGCGGTGATGATTTTGACAAACGGATAGTTGACTGGATTGTTGCAGAATTCAAAAAGAGTGATGGCATTGATCTTACTAAAGACAAAATGGCTCTGCAAAGAGTTCGTGATGCAGCCGAAAAAGCCAAAATTGAACTTAGCGGAACCCAATCAACCAAGATTAACCTTCCGTATGTTACTGCTGATAGCAGTGGACCCAAGCATCTTGACCTTACTCTCTCACGAGCAGAGTTCAACAAAATGGTTGATGATTTGGTTGACAAGAGTATTGCTCCATGCAAAAAGGCAATGAAGGATGCAAAATTATCCAAGAATGAAGTTAAGGAAGTGATTCTCGTTGGTGGCTCTACAAGAATTCCTGCTGTGCAAAAAGCAGTTGAGGATTTTTTTCAAAAAGTACCTAATAAAAGCATAAATCCTGATGAAGTTGTGGCAATGGGTGCTGCTATTCAAGGCGGAATCCTTTCCGGTGATGAAAACTTGAAAGACATTCTCCTTCTTGATGTAACCCCTTTATCCCTCGGAATAGAAACTCTCGGTGGAATAATGACAAAACTAATTGAGCGTAACACAACCATTCCGGTAAGAAAAAGCCAAATTTTCTCTACTGCTGCAGATAACCAAACCGCTGTTTCCATCAATGTTCTGCAAGGTGAAAGAGAAATGGCATCTCACAACAGAACCTTGGGAAGATTTGACTTGGTCGGAATTCCACCATCTATGCGTGGAACTCCCCAGATTGAAGTCTCTTTCGATATGGACGCAAATGGTATTCTCCATGTTTCTGCCGTTGATAAGGGAACCGGGAAAAAACAGCAAATCAAGATAGATAAACTCGGTGCTCTAAATGATGAAGAGATCGAAAAGATGGTAAAAGATGCAGAAGAACATGCAGATGAAGATAAAAAATTGAAAGATCAAGTTCAAAGCAAAAATGAACTTGATAATCTCATCTTTTCCACTGAAAAATCTATGAAAGAACATGCTGATAAATTGAATGATGATGATAAAAAGAAAATTGAAGATGCAATCAAAGATGCGAAGGAAAAATTGGAAAGCAAAGACGTAGAAACCCTGAAAAAAGCAAAAGAAGAACTTCAGCAAAAAGCTCAAAAATTAGGTGAAGTCATCTACAAAAACATGAGTGATCAGGAAAAACAGCAGGCAGCTGAAGAAGCAGCAAAGCAACAAGGACAGCAGCAACAAAGCACTTCTGGTGAACAACAGCAGCAAGCAGAAGAACAATCTCAAAACAAAGATGAGGATGAACCTGTTGATGCTGATTTTGAAGTAATGGATGACGAATAAAACATAAATAAATAAAAAATCACGGGAATTCTTTTCACTTTGATTGGAATTCCCGTGAATTATAAAATACACGAAACGAAAAGTTGGGATTATATGTCAAAAAGAGATTATTATGAAATTTTAGGTATTGATAAAAGTGCCACTGAAAAAGAAATAAAAACCGCATATCGAAAATTAGCGCTGAAATATCATCCTGATAAAAATAAAAGTGATGCTGCAGCCGAAGAAAAGTTTAAGGAAGCATCAGAAGCTTATGAGGTTTTGGGTGATGAGAAAAAACGACAAATTTACGATCAATACGGGCACGCCGGAGTAGATTCACAATTTGGTCAAGGTGGTTTCCAGTGGTCTGATTTTTCGCATGCCGGAGAATTTTCCGACATCTTTGGAGATTTGGGAAATATTTTTGAAAATCTCTTTGGCGGAAGTGCCGGATTTGGTAGTTTCGGTTTTGGTGGTAGGGGACGGCAAAGGGTTATACGAGGTCAAGATCTAAAAATTTCTCTCTCTCTAACTTTGAATGAAGTAGCCCATGGAACAACAAAAAAAATCAAATTAAACATAAAAAATAATTGTGAGCAATGTAATGGCACGGGTTCAAAGGATGGAAAAATCGAAACCTGCCCCCAGTGTAACGGCAGCGGAAAAGTAAGACAAGTTCGCCAATCATTTTTCGGGCAAATGTCCACAATTACTTCCTGTCCTACTTGTAATGGAACCGGTAAAATAATCAAGAACAAATGTTCATTTTGTAATGGTAGTGGCAGAGTATCTAAAGTGCGAACTATCAAAGTCAAAATCCCAGCCGGTATTGCTGACGGGCAGTATCTAAATCTGAGAGGTAGGGGAAATGTGGGACCACAAAATGGACCGGCAGGCGATATACTGGTATTTATCAAAGAAAAGGAGCACAGTATTTTCAGCAGAGAGGGACAGGATCTGGTTTGCGAGTATCCAATTGCAGTTAGCATGGCAGTTCTCGGCGGGAAAATTGACATTCCTACTTTGGATAAACCTATTAAAATGAGAATTCCAAGCGGTACTCAACCGGATAAAGTGTTTCGCATAAAAAATCAGGGATTGCCTTATATTGGCAGTTCGAGAATCGGTGATCTTTATATTAAAACAAGAGTGATTGTTCCCACAAAATTATCAAAAGATGAGCAGGAATTATATCAAAAGATCAAACCGTTTGATGATGATCGCGATTTAAAACCCGGAAAATCTTTTTTTGAAAAAGTAAAGGATTATTTCATTTAATCTCAGAACTCTCAAAATACGCTTATGAACAAAATATCAGAAGATTGAACCAATAATGGAAAAGTTCATAAGAAAACAGAAAAATTTCGTAAGATTTTTAATAATTTTAATGATCTTTTTTGGTTTATGTAATAATTTTTTCATGTCATTCTGTGTGTTTAGTGGTAAAAAAAAATCCTAACCACCAAATGCACGAAAAAGCAGTAAAATATCTAATCAAAACTAATATTTTTAATTAATTAATATGCCTAAACTTTTAGCAATTCTAGCATTTTTTTTAAGGTCTAAATCTATAGATGCCTATTTTCTACGCTCCGCAAATAAATAAAAAATCACAAAAAATTGAAATAATCGGCGAGGAATTTAATCATATTACGAATTCCTTGCGGAAAAAAACAGATGAATCCATTTCTCTCACAAATGGAAAAGGATTATTGGCAAGTGCAAATATCCAATCAATTTCAAAAAAAGAAATTTCTTTACATATCACAGAAATTACAGAAACAAAAAAATCTTATCCATACATTTCTCTATCATTTTCCTTACTAAAAAAGAACAATGAACTGATTATTGAAAAATGCACGGAATTAGGAATTTATGAATTTTTCCCTTTTATATCCACGAGAACTGTAAAAAAAAATTATTCCCGAAATTTTGTAAAACGTCTTGATAAAGTAGCAATTTCTGCAATGAAGCAATGTGATTCTGTATTCCTGCCGCAAATTCACCCGACATTACTTTTCCCCGAACAGTTATCTTTAATCGCACAAAAATATTTCCCAATCCTTGCTTGGGAGGAAGAAAATAAAAATTTTCTTCCTGAAGTTTTGGGAAGTACTGAAAAAAATATTTGCCTGATAGTGGGACCTGAGGGGGGATTCGAAAAGCAAGAAATTGAAATTGCTCGAAATCATAAGGCAAAAGTTATTTCACTTGGAAACCATATTTTGCGCGCAGAAACTGCTGCTATATCTTTTGCTTCCAATGTTATATTTTATCAATTGGGGAAAAATAAAAAATTTTATTAACTTTTAGAGAATATTTGGAGTGCAACATCCGTGATGTTGCAATTAGAAAAATAAAATATCGAGGATATTTTACTCCAAACTTTTAAATCCCGACTCGAACGTAAAAGATAGCGCTCGAGTCGGGATTT
>JAYEKN010000102.1:1761-4287 GCA_034661015.1 Candidatus Cloacimonadota bacterium | reverse complement strand
CGTTGAATCTTGCTGGCATGCTACGATTAAGATCAACAAAGATAGGATGATAGGAATAAGTAACATTTTTTTCATAATAATTTACTTTCTTAGACATTTGAATTGCTATTTATAGTCCATCCGTAAACTACAATTTTATCAATGGCTCCACCAGTTGGTGGATGATTCGACGCAGAAAAACACTGATTCGGCAGATAAACGCTGATACTACTTTTTTTGTAATTAAATTTTTTATCTGCGTAAATCATTTTTTTCAGCGTTCATCTGCGTCCAATCTATACTTTATGGACAGACTCTATTTAGAGTCCATCCGTAAAGTAGCATATCAAGTAAAATATATTCTTCATCCTTTTTACAACTCATCCCCTAACCCCTTCTCTTCAAAGAGAAGGGGAACTTTTGTCTCCCTCTCCTCGATAGGAGAGGGTCGGGGTGAGGTCGAAAAATCATACTTTATGGACAGACTCTATTTAGGAAGATGTTCTTCGATCATTTTCTTGAATTCATCAAGAACTTCCAGAGAAAAGCCAACTTCTTTTTTGATTAATTTACCTGCAGGGGAGATAAAAAATGTGGTTGGGATATTCCTAATTGCATACTGCTTGGCTACCTTGTTCCCAACATCCGAGAGAAATAAATAATTCATCGGAACGCCTTTTTTTTTCTGTGTTTCTCGAAATTCATTTACTTTTTCGATTTTATCGGATGATATTCCAACAACACTTAATCCCTTATCTTTGTATTGATCGTAAAATTTCTGCAAGTAGGGGATTTCCTCTTTACAGGGCGGACACCAGGTCGCCCAAAAATCAAGAATAATCAAACCGGTTGCTTCACTAAGGGTGAATTCTTCTCCATCAAAACTTTTCAACGTAAAGTCAAATGCTTCCTTGAAATTAATCTCCCCGGATTCCATCTTTTTCTCAAGTTCCCGCTGATGCTGTATTGCTTTAATTTGCTCCCTTATTTTAGAATTCGGATTATAACCAATAAATCCGTCAAGTGGTTTTCCCTCTGCAAAAAAAACAACAGTTGGTTGATTTGGGACTATTTTAAATGGAAGTTCTTTAGTGAAATCGGGAAATTCATCTGTGTTTATTTTACCGATAGAAACGTTTTCAAATTCCGATATCAATTCCAAAACTCTTTTCTCAAATTCAATAGAGGAATCGCAACCATCGGAATAGAACTCGACTAAATTTAATTCACCCATCGAAAATTGCGGAAAAGTCTGGGGAGTTAATATTTCTACAGATTCTTGGGTGTTTCCATAACTGACAGAATACAGAACAACCGCCGTTAAAATTACGATTAGCTGAACGATTTTTCTTGTTATCATTTTGTTTGCTCCTTAATGTGTTATAATTTTAGTTATTGTTGATTATTTTTTCAGATCAATCCTTCAAAAAGCCGGAAAAGTATTTGCTGCAAAGTCGGTAATTTATATGCTGATGACCAGCGGATTCCGGTTTTATCCAAAACTTCCTGGGCAATATCATGAGAAATTTTTGCCGGAAAATTTGCAGATATATGTTTTCCCAAATATTTATTTTCGATTTTAAATAAACGGCGTGGATAACGAAAAACTGCACCAGTGCCGATGCGAATATCCTCAATAATTTTTTCTCTATTCTTTTTTACTAAAAGTGCAAAACTCATCCTACTGATTGCTACGCTTTTTCTACGTCCTAATTTGGAAAAAATACTTTTTGCATTTAAAATATTTTCATCAATCGGTAAAATTATCTCGGTAAGAATTTCATCATTTTTTAAATCAATTTGTTTTGCTCCATCAGGTTGAAAAAAATCTTTGAGGGAAACAATTTTCTCATCTTTTTCGGATATTACTTTTACCTTTGCATTGTAAACCAGCAAAGGTGCGATGGAATCTGCACTTGGAGCAAGATTACAAATATTTCCTCCTATGGTTCCCATATTTCGTATTTGAGAGGAGCCTATCTGACTTGCTGCGCCAAAAAGGAGAGAGAAATTTCTTTCTACGATTTTGTTCCGAATAATTTCGGTGAAGGTGGTTGCTGCTCCGATGGATAGATTTCGCTCGCTAAGTTTTATTCCGATTATTTCCGATAGAGAACTAATATCAACGATGTATTTTATTTTTTCAATTTCTTTTTCTTCATTCCGTAAAGCAATAGTGAGATCCGTTCCACCTGCAATTACTTTGCATTTTCCTTGCTTTTCAGCAAGAAATGATAGCGTTTGATTTATTGAGTCAAATTTTATGAGATTAAATTCTTTCATATTTTTTTCTTTTCCAGAATGCTACTCTTCGGAGTTTCCCAATTTGACTGTCAATGAATTCGGCATTTTTTTTGTAATAGTCACCATCATTCTAAAGTTTTACCAACCATCTCGTTCCTAAATCAACGAATAATCTCGTTCCCAAGCCCAACACATTCTCGTTCCCAAGCCCCTGCTTGACATTCTAGTTCCCAAGCCCAACACATTCTCGTTCCCAAGCCCCTGCTTGGGAATGCCTATTTCGAGAAGCCCCTGCTTCGAGGC
>JAYEKN010000102.1:0-1661 GCA_034661015.1 Candidatus Cloacimonadota bacterium | reverse complement strand
GTTCCCAAGCCCAACACATTCTCGTTCCCAAGCCCCTGCTTGACATTCTAGTTCCCAAGCCCAACACATTCTCGTTCCCAAGCCCCTGCTTGGGAATGCCTATTTCGAGAAGCCCCTGCTTCGAGGCTTAGAGGTATGAGAATTTACCCAAGTCAAGTTTCGAAATGACATGTGTTCGTGGATAAAACGCCAAACAGGGGTTTGGTTGCAAATTGTGTTCCCAAGCAGGGGCTTGGGAACAAGAGGGAAAAAAAAGGGCTTGGGAACAATGGGGAAAAATGCATGTGAACAAGATATCAAAAAAGGCGGGAATAGAAAAATAATTTTGAAGACAACAAAGAAAAAAAAGGTTTAAATAATTGAAAAAAAAGCAAAGAGAAAGATAAAAAAACAGGTTTGAGAACAAAGAAGAGAGCTAGGAAAACTAGAAAAAAGGAAGGAAAAAAGCATGAAAACGAGGATTAGAAAAATGAAATATCTTACTGCAACTCATCAATTTCAAAACAATTATCTAAACCTGCATTATTTTTGGCACTCGAATAATACCAATCCTCCGGTTTGGCTACTAATCCTCTTTTTACGGGATTACGATGAATATATCCAATTTTTTGATAAAGCATTTTCGTATCTGAAATCAGCTTGGGATGGCTGCCTTCTTCCCAAAATTGATAAGTCGAATTCTGTTTGTGTTGCTTTTTGTAATATTTCAGCAAATACAAAATCCATTCTCGTTTATCTTTATGTAATGATTTTATCATTTCTTTTGCGGTGAAACTTTTATAATTTTTGATTACCTTGCTGACATCGTGATCGTGTCTGACAATCAGATGAAGATGGTTGTCCATAATCACATAATAAAATATTTTTAAGTTTTCATGCTCTTGATAAAATTTAAAATTATTAATGAGAATATTGTTGTAGAGTGAATTTGTGAAAATCGGAATATGCCCAATTACAGTAAATGTTACAAAATAAATATTTCCGGGAATTTTTTCAAATTTATATCTGCTTCGCATTTCTACCTGCTTTCTATGATTATAAGTTTTAGCAAAGAATCAGCACAATTCTTGTTCTTAATCTTCACCAACCATCTCGTTCCAAAATTAACGAATAATCTCGTTTTCAAGCCAAACATATTCTCGTTCCCAAGCCCCAGCTTGACATTCTAGTTCCCAAGCCCAACACATTCTCGTTCCCAAGCCCCTGCTTGGGAATGCCTATTTCGAGAAGCCCCTGCTTCGATGCTTCGAGGTATGAGAATTTGCTAAAGATCAGTTTGGAAATGCCATGTATTCGTGGATAAAACGCCAAACAGGGGTTTGGTTACAAATTGTGTTCCCAAGCAGGGGCTTGGGAACAAGAGAAAAAAAGGCTTGGGAACAAGAGAAAAAAAAGGCTTGGGAACAAGAGAGAAAAAAAAGCTTGGGAACAAGGGAAAAATGCTTGGGGACCAGAGAGAGAGAAAATTTGAGGACAACTGAGCAAGAAATCTTTTGGCAGACGAAACAGAATGGTTTTGAGTTGAGAGGGCTTGAAAAGCTTGGACATCTATTCGGCAATCACTTCGATTTTATCACATACAATGGTTTGCCCAATTTTATTTGCTCCAGATCCAAAGGTAGATTATAATTTCTTTTCCCGATTGCATTTGAAACCGCATT
>JAYEKN010000101.1 GCA_034661015.1 Candidatus Cloacimonadota bacterium | reverse complement strand
TTCAATAATTCCTTAAAAGATGAAACTCCGATTTCATTCAACATTGCTTTTCGTTGCTCATCCGTATTGGGTATAAATGGCATACAAACTCCTTTATATTTATGATTACATTTTTTTACAACTGGTTGTGTGGTGTTTTATTGTCAATTATTCTGAAAATGAATATCAATGATAAATAGTGCACATCAGTAAAGTGTTTTTTCTACTAGTATCGGCTTTAGTGATTTATTATTCTACGTACGCTTTTCAAATTGTATCGCCTTCAATATTTCCCGTGCAGTTAGTGGATATTACCTTTTCCAATTAATAATTCTACCCTTTCACCAACTCTGCTTTCCTTTTTCAAAGATCCATCAATGTAAATCTGGAATTTATCATTTTCAATTTTTACCTTCAAGATATGACCTTTAATTAGAACATTGTCTATTCGCAGATATTCCAATCCGAGCGGAAGCGGATCAACGATCAATGTATCATCGAGTTGTGGTTGAATCCCGCAAATATATTTTATGATCAAATCGACTATCCAGGAATGCCGGTAGTCATTCACGCCACGATAAAGACACGGCTTTCCTGAATGCGGATTATAATGCTCGTAAGTATTGGGATATTTCAGATTTCCATCGAGGAACATCATTTCAATGGTTCTTTTGATGAACCAGCCGGCTTTTTCTTTCAGATTTTTATCATATTTGGAAGCAACATTTATTAGAGCCTCTGCAATGTGAGAATTTGTCATTGGCCATACTCTTCCGTTCCAGGGGCAGTTCATTCTCTTTTCTTTCCATTCTCCGTAGGAACTTGAAAGCGGTTCATTCAAAGCAGTTGCCGGAAGCGGGTATGAAGTCCAGAATTCATCTTTATTAAAAAGATGTTTCACAAATCCGTTCAGATGAGATTTATCTGCAATATCGTAGATATACGGATAGAAGCAGATTGCAGCTTTGACGTTCGTTCGCTGCCAGGTTTTTGGATTTAGATCAAAGAACATTTCCTCATCTTTGTCCCACAAGAATTTCAGAACAGCCTTTTTAATATTTGCGACTTCTTGCCTCCATTTTTTTGCTTCTCCATTTTTCCCCAATTTATCAGCAATAAATGAAAGTGCTTTACGAATTCCATACTGGTAGCAAGTCGCATCCACTCCTTTCAACCTGATTCCGCCGGATTCCATTTGTAGGTCCGCATTTTCATCCACGCTTGTATAACGCGTCATAAATTCCTGACCGGTTTCCATCTGGTCGATCACATCATAAAGATAGCTGTGTTCAGGGTCGCGTTCTCTATTGAAATATTCAGCGTATTTCACAAGAGATGGATAAACTTTTTTCAGGAAATTTATATCAGGATGAACTTTGTAAATTTCTATTATTGCTGTTCCGAAATCCGTATGATAAAAGCTCTTTCTATCAATATCTATGGGATACAGGTTGCCCGGATAACTACCGTTTTTGTTCTGATTTTCAACGAAATTAAGGAAGCTGCCTTCTGCAACTTCCGGGTTATTCATCCAGCGTGTTTCCCGCATGTGGCATTGGGCGGAATATGAAATCGGCATTCGAAAATAGGCAGGTCCTTCGCAAACGCAGGGAAAAGAATACGAATCTTTCATCATAAAAAGCCGCAGTCCAAACCAGCAATACCAGTAATATTTTTCAATAAATTTATCGGAGCATTCAAATTGCGGAACGTAGTCGAAAAACTTTTGCCGGTTCTTTTCGCTTTCTTTGTTGGGATTTTTGATATTGAATGCTTCATTAAATATTTCTTTTGCTTTTTCAGAAGTTTTCGCGACCGAAAGGAAAATCTTTACTTCAGCATTTTCTCTGATTTTCAAATGTTTATGCAAACCAAAATAGAGCAATCCATCAGAATCAATTCCCTTATTATGAATTTCATCGGGAAGCTTTCCATCAAATTTCTCGTAGAATGGAGTATATTCAAATTTCGGATGATTTGCTGTATATTCGGAAAGATTTATGGAATATGATGAGTGTTCCATCCCCAGAAATAATGACAAATTGAAAGGATATTTCTTTCTGAATTTTACTTCTCGATTAATAAGGATTCCATTCTTTTCTTTGGAAAAGGATAGAGTTTTTTCGTTTTGATCATTTACCGGAGCTGTCCACAAAATCATATCGATTTCCCGGTTTTTCCCTTCAAAATTCAAAGTGGTAGAAAGCGTATCATTTTGCAACAAAACGTCGGTCTCACTAAGCGTAAGATCGTTTGTTAGAGCGAATCTCCTTATTAATTTGGAATTATCCCATTTTGTATCCAGCAGTTTTGGTTTGAGCTCTTTTTCGTCTTTTGAAAGGAATGAAATCGTATAAAGAGGTTTTAGCGGGATGTTGTAGAAATGAGCTTCATCCCAAAGTCCGGGAATGTGCATCCACTGTGGAAAAAGCGGTGTGAAGATAAGTGAATCACCCCCACCGAGATACCATTTGTCATCTCGCTCAAGTAATTTAAAAATATTCATAATTCTCCTATAAATATGGGACTGGACTTCATCGCGAAGCAGATGGAGTTCAGTCAACATTTTCGTCTCAAGTCTATTCTCGCTTCGCTCTTATGAACTCGTGTCTCAATCGAATAATAATTTTCCAAAATTCTTTTCTTTCATACATTTTTCATGTTCTTTTATTTGTTTCTTATATTCTTGTGCATTTCCAAAATAAGTTAGAAGTAGTTCATTATTGAAAAGTTTCCCGTTTCTCAAACCTATCCACTCTGGATAATTTGAGAATTTCCAATCTTCCAATTCTTTGACTAAACCCGCTTTCAGTGGATTATAATGAATGTATTGGCATAAGTAAATCAGATAGTTTTCTTTTTTGATATGAATATGTTGCAAAGAATCTCTATAAAGTCTTCCTTTTCTTTTATATTTGAAATTGTAATGAGGAACATAAGAGTTGTTAAGGTCATTAAATAATTTATAAATTGGTTTATCGGATTCCTGTCTTAATAAAAAATGAAAATGATTCGACATTAAGCAATATGCGAAAACAGAAGTTGGATATCTTTCTAATTTTAGGTTGAGTTTATCTAAAAACCAAAAAAAATCATCTTCTTCCCTGAATAATAATTCATTTTCGACAGCATGATTATAAAAATGGAAATATTGATCTTTTGTGAATTCTTCTTTTTTACAGCGCATAAATATACTCCTATCAATTGGATTGCATCTCTACAGGACTGGACTTCATCGCGAAGCAGATGGAGTTCAGTCCCACCGTCTCAAGTCCAGTCTCGCTACGCTCTTCTGAACTCGAGTCTCAATTCTTGCGATACTGCTCCACGAGATGGAACAACTTCATAAAACTGCGGAATAAGTCCAGTTTTTTTAGAATACACATCCAATATTTTTTCTTTCAACTTTTCGATGCAGTAATCTTTCCCGAGATAAATCACACATCCTCCAAAACCGGCTCCGGTAAGTCTTGCTCCCAAAACTCCCGATTCATCCTTTCCGATTTCCACCAGCAAATCCAGTTCTTCGGTGCTAACTTCATAAAGTTTTTTCAAACTTAAATGAGACTGATACATCAACTCACCAAAAGCTTTTGCATTTCCTTTTTTCAGAACTTCGACTGCTTGTTTCACTCTCTCGTTCTCATAAACAACATGCTCGACTCTTTTCTTTAATGTATCAGGAAGAAATGATGCATATCTTCCAAAATCGTCGAAAGAAATATCCCGCAGAGCAATTATTTCGGGAAGATATTTCTGCAGAATTCTCTTTGTTTTTCTGCATTCCTGTCTTCTTTTGTTGTATGAAGATTCTGTCAATTTTCTTTTTACCATCGAATTACACACAAGAAATGAATAACCCTCAAATGACAACGAAACATATTGATATTTCAGACTTCTGCAATCTATAAAAAGTGCGTGACCTTCTTTGGAAACCAGAGAAGCAAATTGATCCATTATTCCGCATTCCACACCCACGAACTCATTTTCTGCTTTTCGGGCAAGTTTAACCATCTCGAACGGTTTGATCTCTAAATCGTATAATTCTTTGAATGAAAGAAGCGTGGCAATTTCAATCGAAGCGGAAGATGAAAGACCGGCACCTTCGGGCACTTCACTGAAGATCAGAACATCCGTTCCACCGATTTTATACCCTGCATCGAGAAGAACTTTTGCTATTCCACGCTGATAGTTGCTCCATTTCTTTTTATGAGAATATTTGATGTCGTTAAGATCAAACTCATCCTTTTCTTTGTATTTCAGATCATAGAGTCGAACTTTTCCATTATCGTTTTTGGATACAAGCATATTTGTAT